>DASWDX010000386.1:0-6174 GCA_036395055.1 Pyrinomonadaceae bacterium
TAGGTCGAGTAAGGATCAAGTCCGTATGCCAAACCGCGCAAGGCGCCAGCGCGAACCTTTTCCATGTTCGGCTCATCCACATAATCATTTTGGATATGCTGTAACACACTCTCAAAAATTCTGAGCTGTGCATTTGGATCATTGGCCGGTTGTTGCGCGCGCGTGGAAATCCAACCTCCGACGACGGTATAAAGCGCCAGCGTTGCTGACGCGAGAATCAGTGCAAACTTCGTACGAAATGACATTATCTACCTCGTGTTGTCAGTTAAAACGAAACCTGAAAACTACTTTCTAACATGCGATTTTCGCAAGCCGGTCGTATCATACAGGCGGTTAATGACGGGTGCAACTTAACTTTACCTGGTATTTGCTTAGGCTTTTCGCGATCTTTCCCTTGAGATGGGCTCCCGACGAGCCTGATTCCAATCTCAGTCTATGGAAACAGCCGACCAAAAGAATTCGATTCGCGCCCCTGTTATCGCCCTCGACCTTGGAAGAAAGCGCGTCGGACTCGCAGTCTCAGATGCCCTGTCAATCTCGATTAGCCGCCTCGATGCTCTTCCGCGCACCAATTGGAAGCAGCTGCTTCGGGACGTTGAAGATCTAGTACGTCGCTTTGACGCGCAAACAGTGGTAATTGGTTTACCGCTAAGGTTAAATGGTGCCTTTGGAGATTCAGCCGTGCAGGCTCGTCGCATGGCGCTGAAGTTCGCGCAATCGCTGGCAGTTCCAGTTTACTTGCAGGATGAACGTTTAAGTTCGGTTGCGGCCGAGGAAAACCTACGCAACGAAGGTTACAGCCGTGAACAGCTTTCGGCGCTTGTCGACAGCGAGGCCGCTGCAATTATTCTCCGAGATTTTCTGGTTAGCCAGGAACGAACGCTCGTGCTGCCCCCAGAGTAAACGCCTTAGTCATCCGGACGCTCTAAACTATTCACAATGAAACGCATTCTTTTTGCCAGTGGGCTATTAATTCTCATAACCGCGAGCGCTTCCGCGATCTGGGTTTATCGAGATCTTCATACCCCCATTCAACACTCAAAGCAGGGACAGTACGTCGAAATTCCGCGTGGCTCGTCCCCGACCACAGTGATCAATAAGTTAGCGTATGAGGGAATTATCAAGCATAAGTGGCCCTTAACAATTTACCTTAAGTTAACGGCAAATAGTTCACAGTTGAAAGCCGGGGAATACGACTTTCCTTCGCCTATCTCACCGCTTGCGGTCTTTGCCAAGCTGCGAGAGGGTGAGCAACGCGTACTTCGCTTCACTGTTGTTGAAGGATGGACTCGCTGGGACATTTCAAATGCTATGTTCAAGATCCCCGAATTCCACCTGTCAGACCCGGCTGCCGCCCTGCCTTTAATGAATAACGTGAGCCTGATAAGCGACTTGGATCCGACTGCAACAAACCTTGAAGGGTATCTTTTCCCTGATACCTACGAGTTCCCTCCAGACACGACGCCTACCGAAGTAATTGCCATCATGGTGAAGCGTTTTCGTAAGGAGTGGAAGCCCGAATGGTCGCAACGGGCGCTTGGTCTTGGTTTCTCACCGCGTGAAGTTGCTACGACGGCTTCAATAATCGAAACCGAAGCCAAGCTCAGCAACGAGCGCCCGATTATTGCCTCTGTTATTTACAATCGTCTTCAGAGGCGAATGGCGCTGGCAGTTGACTCGACCGTCATTTATGCCTCCAAGCTTGAAGGTAAATGGCGAAACGATGGCAAGGTTTATAAGAGCGACGTTGAGCGCCGTTCACTTTACAACACACGTTTGCACGCGGGATTACCGCCGGGGCCAATAGCTTCACCTGGCAAGAGTTCCCTCGAAGCAGCGCTCTACCCCGCGCAAACTGAGTATCTCTATTACGTACGTGAACCGTCACGCAATGACGGCGCCCACAATTTCTATAGCAATGAAAGCGATTTTGGACTTGGCGTTAAGACCTTGCGCACCTGGGAACAGCAGAGGGATGCGTCAGCTTCGAGAGATGCACCGCTGAAGCTGCAGTAGCACTCTAATAGTAAATAGGGGAGGTCTAAAGGATTCGAAAAGCTGCCTTGAAATTGGCGAGTCGTTAATCTATTCTCATTTTCGTAATCTCCCCGTCGGAAACGTTTGGCAATAGGTCTTAATCCATAAAGGTGTTTGCTATGATCAGGCTAACAAGTTTGATGCTGATAGTTTTGTTTAGTGCTGTTTCAGCGAGGCCGCAGGGCAAGGGCGTTGATAAAACTAGTGAACGTGTTCGCGATGCCGGCACCACCGGCACTAATGGGACAAAGACCGATACCGGCGCGGGCAGAGGGTTCGATTTTGGCAAAGGGCGAACACCGGAGGTGCCGCCTCTCCCCAACCCGTACCGCTTTACCGCTCGACGAGACGTGATACTCAATGCCATTGCCGACGTAATGCGCGATCGCAAGTTGATTCTCGACGACGTTGCGTCTAAGCCTGCGGACGGAATAATCGTGAGCCAACCCTACACATTCATCAAAGGCGCGGTTGTCACGCAATCGGAATTGGGTCGCTACGCTAATGTCACGACCTCGACTGCCCGTGGCTGGACGCGCGGACGATATACCATAACCGTCGAGGTTCAACCTATCGACGGTAATAATGCCAACGTCTCGGTGAACGCAAAGATAGAAGGTAGGACGGACGGTGCGACGGGGGCCGAGTGGACTAGTCTTCCCAGTGTAGGCGTGGTCGAGGAAGAGTTTCTATCGGCGCTGATCACTAACATTACGGGCGCGCCTCCTCCGGGGCGAGTAGAGTGAAGCCCACGCGACCTTTTATCCGACCTAAACTTATACTTGAACCTGGTTGATTTGAATTAATGATTGAAACTGAAGATGAACTTTTCGCTGAGTCGAAGCGCTCGGTTATTCCAAAACTTTTGGCTGGCATTGCTGCACTAGTCATTACCGCTCTGGTATTCACTGGCTACGCTTTCTTGAGAAAGAGACACGCCCAAGAGGCAGCATCGTTATCAGCATCGTCGCAACCCGCGGCAGAGCCCCGACAGCCACCGAAGGCACTAATCCTGGTTGATGAGGCGCTCGTGCAGGGAGGCAAGACGATTATCGGCGGCACTGTAAAGAACACTTCTGCTGAGAAACTGGAAGGCTTGTCGGTAGAAATAGAGCTAAAGCGTCGCAAGGATGGAGTTGCTGAGAAGCAGTTGCTGGCACTACAGCCGGACCAACTTGAGCCGGAACAGGAAGGCCGTTACTCGTTGCAATTGAAACCTCAGGATTACGGTTCCGCGCGCTTAGTCGGCTTGAAGGCGGGTCCGAATCTCGTGTCGCTGCCTTACGCAACAGCCCAGGGACAGAAGCGTCCTCCGGAACGACTCGAGTCGAAAACGATTACCGTGGGGAAACCGTCATCATCCAAGCGTGGTGAGTTTCTAAACTCTCCAGACAAACCGGCGCGTGTTCCTTGAATGGCGAGTTAAAGAAATTTCTGAGGCACGGGCGAGAGGGAGCTTGTAAGTTTGTCTCCTCTTCAAGTTATCGGTTAGACGTCGGCACGGCGACGAGAGTTAAGGCATCTTCTAAACTCGGAGTGCGAAAGCTTCCGGTTTCCAATCCAACGACCCTGGTGGTGTGAGTTTCGGAAGCTGCGTACCTCCGTAAATGTGCTGCCGGGAGATTAGTGGTGCAACCCATTGCCGCATTGCGCTCGTCCCAAGGCAGGTGATCTTCTCCTTCAAGTTTGTAGGGTTAGTTCAACTAATGATTAGGCGTGTAATAGATATGATCGTGAGAGTTTCCCTGGTCGTGGTCGCGCTGGCGCTCTTGGCGACCATCGCAACGTCAGGCAGGGCGCGGCAAAACGGGCAGGAGCAGAAATCAACACTTTCGGTCGACCAGGATAAAACCCGCGATGACGCGTCAAGGCCCTTCACGGAGCTGGAAGATGAGATGCGGGCAAAACGCGCTATCAAGTTTGCCGACAAGGAGTATCAGGAAAATCTGGAGAGGGCTCGGGACCTTTCGCTGCTGAGCACATCAATAGTGAGTTCGTTTAAGCAAAAGAACGAGTTGGATCAAGAGAATCTCAAGAAGCTCGAGAAAGTGGAAAAGCTCGCCAAGAGCATACGGCACGCAGCCGGAGGTTCTGAGGACGAGGTTGAAATGGAAAAGCCACCCGCCGACCTTGCTTCCGCCGTAGACATGTTGGCGGATCTCAGCAAATCCTTGAAGGAGAAAGTTGAGAAAACTCCCAAACATGTAATCTCGGCGTCTGTGATCGATGAAGCTAATGTATTACTTGAGCTGATTCGCATTGTTCGCACTCTACCGCGCAAGGTGTGACTATTGGCCGAAATGCTCCAGCCACTAAAGTGTCGCGCCCTACCATTGACCCTGGCGATTATCATTGCCGGCTTAGCAGGCCTGGCCACCCCTGTTCTTATCCGCTCCCAACAAAGCGACGATGTCGTCCGCGTCAATACTGATCTCGTGGTCCTGAATATCACCGTTACAGACAAGGGTGGACAATACATCCCCGGCCTTCGCCTTTCCGACTTCACGATTCTGGAAGATGGAAAGGAAGTTACAACCCAATTCATTTCAAGTTTCAGCGTGCACGAGTCTCCCTTCGCATCAGTCGTGCTACTCGACACTTCGGGAAGCATGGAGAGTCGTCTTTCCCTGGCCCGGTCGGCTGCGATTCGTTTTCTGGATAGGCTGCGCGAAGAAGATGTTGCCGCAGTTTATAAATTTGATTCCAAGGTTGAACAGGTGCAGGAGTTTTCGACCAGCCGCGACTTAGCGCCGATGGCGTTTGGCGTTCACGCAAAAGGTATGACCACACTCAACGATGCAATCGTTGACGCAGCAAAGGCGCTGTCCGAGCGGCCGGAAAAACGCAAAGCAATCATAATTCTGTCTGACGGCCTGGATACCTACAGCAAAGCTTCAACTGAAAAAGCTGTGGAGAGTGCACTTGCTATCGGGGCGAGCATTTATGCAGTGGATATGTCGGCGACTGAAGGAACCAGTTTCCGCAATCAACAAAGCGCGGCAGTGTTAAAGAGTTTTGCGGAAAAGAGCGGCGGCCGGTTTGTTGCCACGCCCGGAGGTCCTGCTTTGCGCGATGCCTTTGCGAGTATCGCCGACGAGTTAGGCCACCAATATACTATTGCCTATCGCCCGCTGAATCAGGCGCGCGACGGCAAGTGGCGTAAACTGGATGTGAAACTTTCTCGTGGCGATTTGGTAGTGAGAACGCGGAAAACTTATCGCGCACCCAGGGGCTAGAGCTGGAACCGCGCTAACTTAGTCGCGCGTAATTTTATTCAGAGACTTCTCGCGATGTCTTTCCAGGGCAAGTTCAACTAGTACATTAAGCATTCTGGTGTAACTCAAGCCTGAAGCCACCCACATCTTGGGATAGCCGGAAACTTCGGTAAGTCCCGGCATTGTATTCAATTCGTTTATCAGCAACTCCTTCGTGTCACGTCTCAGGAAAAAATCAACGCGCGCCAGGCCGGATCCATCGATCGATTGGAACGCCTGGATGGCCAGTCGCTGAATTTTTGTCGCCAGCGATTTTGAGACCGGTGCGGGAACCACAAATTCGACATGTCCAGTTTTCGAGTACTTCTCGTTGTAATCGAGGAATGATGCTACTTTGTCATACACCACATACTCGCCAGGAAGACTCGCCTTAGGTTCGTTGTTACCGATAACTGCACATTCGATCTCGCGGACGTCCAACGCCTCTTCGACTACGATTTTTCGATCATACTGTGCCGCCAATTCAATTGCCCGTTGTAGTGATGGTTTATCATCAGCTCGCGAAACTCCCACCGATGAACCAAGGTTTGCCGGTTTGACAAAACACGGCAGGCCAGTTCGGCGAAGTATGGTCCTCGTAATTCTCGCGGGTTCGTTGTGCCATTGCGAGCGCAGAAACCAGACGTAGCGACACATCGGAAGACCGGCCTGGAGAAACAATAATTTCATCGTGACCTTGTCCATGCCGCAAGCCGAGGCAAGTACGCCGCACCCGACATAAGGGATGTTTGCCATTTCCAGCAGCCCCTGAAGCGTTCCATCCTCGCCGAATGGTCCATGAAGCACGGGAAACACGAGGTCAAGGCGCTCAGACTTCAGCGCTCCTCCATTTCGGTCGAATAAGAGCAATCCGGCGCGAGAC
>DASWDX010000387.1:0-11588 GCA_036395055.1 Pyrinomonadaceae bacterium
AAGGTCCGAAGTGTCCGAAGTTGCAATCCGATTAGCGAGACCGACTGAGAAACGCGTGTCCGAAGTGTCCGTGCCGGACGATCTTATCTTGCTGCTGCTTGCATCTTTTCCAATGCTGCGAACTGGTGTTCTTCGGTCGGGTGAGCGTAGCGCAGCACCATGTTGATCTTTGAGTGGCCCAGCATTGCGGCGAGGGTTACGAGGTCAACGCCGGCTGCGCCGGATCTATCTAAAAGTAAATCCCGAAGGCCACGAGCAGCTGCTGTTGAACGACATTAGAGAAATGCAACAGGCTGTCTGAACCTTTCATTGACAAAAGGCCATCGGGGTCATTTAACAACGTAAAAAACGTATGGCTCGTTCGTCAGGAGCACAGTGCATTGGGAGCAAGGCCGGTCTCTGCTGAGCACCATCGCGCCGGAGGGAAGGGCGAAGTCGCGGTCGACACGAACAAACTCCGTTTGCTCCATTCTTTTTTCAGTCGCATACCACAAGGCTTCCACATATGACGGCTGGCCCGAACCATCAATCAGGTAGATTGGTCGGTTAGGAAATACAATCGCCTGGTCGAAGATTTCTTGATAAGCCACGTCAAAATAGTCTCGACGTTTTGGCCCTTCGCGATGAAAAACCCATTGGAAGTACGCTGCCTGCAAAGCTGCCAGGACCAGCACTGAAATCAGCGCGATCCGCCGCTTGCGGTGATTAGCATGCCGGGACCCCTCAAATGCTGAACTCTCGTTGCGTTCCTGCGTGCGCCACCCGTCGAGCAGCCATGTAATGGCCGGAATGGTGATCACAAGAAGGAAGATTGGCAGCGCAATTAGTCGTAACGTATGAAACTGGTCGATTGAAATGGCTCCGGGAATAATTGAGATAGCCAGGCCGAACACCAGGAAGAGCCACCACCGATCGCGGCGATGTTTGATTAGCACCACGACTATTCCCATCAGCGATAACACCAGCGCGCCGACCAGGAAGCTCCCAAGTGAGCCTGGTACATGATGGCGGGGATTTGGATCACCCTCAATCAGCCATTGCCAAACATTAAGCTCCTGCAAATAACGCGACAAGAATTTGGCTGGAACTTCCGAGAGAGGAGTAGAACGCTGAATGTAGGAAACTTCATAAAAACGCTTAGTTAGCGCCCCCGGATGGTCGCGTCCAAAAACTACAAGAGGTATTAGGGACAGGGCATAGAGAGCAATTGTTAATATAGCTCCGGCCAAACGGCGTCGATTGGTGGCGAAAAGCAGCAAACCAAGGGCGAGAAGTGGGGCGAGGATCCTTCCACTTGAGTAGCTGTAGGTCAGCAGCGTTAGGGACGCGGCGATCTTCACGGAATCAACAGGGCGCCATAATGTTCGCGTGTGCGCAGTGTGGACCGCTAGCAAAAACAAAACGAGGAAAAGAGGAAACAAGAATGTTTCGATGACGAGCCTGCTGACTTCAAACAACCACGGCGTGATTACAGCAATGAGCGCTACCGTCAGACCGACCATGCTCTTACCGGAAACTCGCCGGGCCAACACTCCCAGCAGCACCGCGGCACAAAAGACCGAAACAGAACTCACCAGTCTTGCAAGCCGAGTACTAGGGTTAAGTAGTGAGAAAACCCCCGCCAGAAGATAGATCTGAGTGGGGCTTGCGTATTGGATGTGGGAGCCGTAATACAGTTGACACATGAGCGGCCAGTGCACGCCCGTCTCGTTTGCTCCGGACTTTGCAATCAGGTAAGCGTTGTAAGAAATCCCTGCTTCATCAATAAAGAACCCTGGCGGGTTGTGAGTGAGACCTGTTACATACAGGGTGAGAACGAGGGTAGCGACCAATAAGAGCGCCAAACCCATCGGGTGAGCTCTGATAAACTTTCGAAACACGGCATTTTGTGATCGATCCTGAGCCCCCTTGGTCAGAGTCGTAAGCGCACCCGCTAACAGGATTGTGCGAGCGCGAGGCGTTGGTTGGCGCAACTCAGTTGCCGCCCCGCCGCGATCACCTTTGGCTCAACCACCGATGAAACTCATGCTGCAATCCCGCCCCACAAGCGACAACATAAAAAAGACAATCCGATGCTGGTCCATGTTAACCTGTGGCCGTTTTTGTGGCTACCACGCAGACACATAGGGTGCTATCGAGTTGTCACGGTAGTTGAAAACATCAGTAATTTACGCTGTGTGATACTGGGTGGTATTCGGTGACACTGGTTCAAAATGGTCTGCAAAACCTTTATTCATCGGTTCGATTCCGATCGCCGCCTCCATAAAATCAGGAGTTACGGGCAGCGTGATTGGCTGCCCGTTTTCCTTTGGGTCACTGTTGGATCACCCTCTTGCACGGTACTCTCGCTTAAGGTTTTTCTTTATTAGTACTGCCCCGAGAACCAGAGTGTGCGAGCGGAGTTATAAACGCGACTGGTGAATCAAACAGAAAGGTAACCGCATGCCTGCTTCCATAGAACTCGAGCGACGTTTGCGTTGGGCTGATTCGGATGCAGCCGGACGTCTGCATTTTCCGCGCATCTTCGAACTTGTTGAGGAAGCCGAAAGCGAACTCGTCCGTCGCATTGATTGGCCGATGAACCGCAGCACGGGCTACGATTTTCCCCGTGTGCATGTGGAGTGCCGGTTTATTCGCGTAATTGAACTCGATGCCCAATTTCGACTCCGGTTCACAGTCGGAAAACTTGGTCGCACATCAATTCGCTACGACTATCAGGTCTTCGGCGCTGACGGTGAACTGGCGATTGCAGGAACAATGACTGTTGTAGTCTTGCAGAATGGTAAGCCGACAGAGATTCCCACCACACTGCGCGCTGCACTCACCGGCGATTTAGAATCAACTTCATTCAGTGATGTTTGATGAAACAGGACAACGTCGCTGAAAATGAGGTCGGTACCACCTCGCGATAGCGGGTGGGTGTTTCGCTTGTGCTCAGTCATCCTATTATGGATGCGGAGCACCCACTCGCTACCGGCTGTAGGACTGACCTCACTGCGTTGATCGTCGTCGGTAATGCAGACACTGAGTTTGAGAACGAGTGAACAACAGATATCAATTAAATCCGAGGACCCCTCAGGCTAGTTATCTTTTGAAACCTGCTCTGCTATTTTAACGTTGCTATGCGAGGTCGTGCCCGTCAGTCTTACATCGAAACCTATGTCTACCGCTGAAGTAACTTTGTCAACACGAATTAAAGAGTCGCAGGAAGTCCTGGATGCCTGGGTTCGTGAGGTCATTCAATGGCACTTCGACCCCGCGACTGGTTGTCCATTTTGGTTAGACTACGCGCAGAATCTCGGATGGGATCCACGCGAAAGGATTCAAACCTATCAGGACGTCGCTCAACTCGGTCCGTTCCAGGATGAGTGGCTGCGCGGCGGGCCAGTCCGGCGTTGGGTCCCGAAGGCTTATGCCAATCGTCCCATTTATACCTTTGAGACGGGCGGCAGTACAGGTGTTCCAAAATCTCGGATCAACATAGAGGACTTTCGTATCGACTATGAGGCCTTCAGTGACACACTGCCTGATGAGTTTTTTCCGAAAGGCGCCGACTGGTTATCGCTTGGTCCTACGGGCCCGCGTCGTCTGCGGCTGGCAGTTGAACACCTGGCTCAGTATCGCGGGGGCATTTGCTTCATGATAGATCTTGATCCCCGTTGGGTGATCAAGCTGCTCAAAATAGGCCAGCCCAAAATGGCAGAACAGTATAAGCAGCATGTGATCGAACAGGGTTTGACTCTGCTGCGCGCGCACGACGACATCCGTTGCCTCTTTACCACGCCGAAGCTTTTGGAGGCACTCTGCGAGAAGGTTTCACTTAAGAAACTTGGCATCACCGGCGTCTTCTGCGGCGGCACCGAGATGACGCCTCAGTTCCACCGTTTCGCGGTGGAAGAGTTACTGGAAGGCGCCTACTTTGCGCCGACATATGGCAACACCCTAATGGGACTTGCAGTGCACAAACCGCAGCAGGCGGAAGACAATTTCGCCCTCATCTATTATCCGCCGCAGCCGCGAGCGATGATCGAAATAGTGGATCCTGATGATCCAAACCGAGTTGTTGACTATGGTGAAACGGGTCGAGTTCGTTTGACGACGCTGACAAAGGAATTCTTTATGCCGCGCTTTCTCGAACGTGACGAGGCGGAAAGGGAGCCGCCTTGCGAACTCTATCCGTGGGACGGCGTACGCAACGTTCGTCCGTTCTCTCGCTTGCAGGCTAATGTCGTCGAAGGAGTGTACTAAGCCGCGGACGATCGCAGATATTCGCGGATCAGAGAAAAGCGAGGAAGAGTCTTTGACCATTAATAAACAACGATAAGCCGTTCAGGAAGTCTGTTCTTATTTGCGTGCATCCGCGTGAATCTGCGGCCCAGGTTTTGACAATCGGAAGTAGGCCATGCTTCATATCCCAATTCTTCGTCATGGTGAGCCCTATAGGAGTCTCGATGTCGCGCGCGTGTCACACCATCAGACGCGTGAGCTGTTTGTTGAGATCAGTCAGGCCAATAGTGGCTTGATCAGGCGTGATCTGCGCGATCAGAAAACGGGTCGTGAGAAGCTTGCCGCATTTTCGACCACCGGACTGATAGAAATTTGCAGACGCGCTGCTGACCATTTTCTCAACGACTCACTCCCGCTCGGCGACACCACACAAACACCTGAGGATTATGTGCGGCAGATTTCGGCGACAACGGGCATGCCTCATGTACTGGTGCGCAGGAACATGGCGAAGATTCATGGCGTGCTCTCAGAAGCCGCTAACGTGATCAACGGACTCACCAGGAATATTGATTGGGAAATACTCGATCGCGGCTTCGGTGAGATTGACGGCCATTCGCTAAGTTTTTATCCGCGCGCTCAGTCGCTGGGTGTCGTGCTGCCAAACAATTCTCCCGGCGTTCACTCGCTCTGGATTCCCTCTCTTCCTTTGAAGATCCCCCTCGTACTCAAGCCCGGCAGCGCTGAGCCCTGGAGTCCTTACCGGATCATTCAGTCATTTATTCGCGCGGGAGCGCCGCGCGAAACTTTCGGTTTTTATCCCACGGACCACGGAGGCAGTAGCGAGATTCTCCGACAGTGTCAACGAAGTATGCTCTTCGGTGATGCCAGCGCCACCAGTCTCTGGAGTAATGATCCGCGTGTTGAGATTCACGGTCCCGGCTTTAGCAAGATCGTAATCGGCGAAGATTGCATCGACGACTGGGAGAAGTATCTCGATGTGATGGTTAGGTCCATTACAGACAATGGTGGGCGCTCCTGTATCAACGCGTCAGGCATCTGGGTGACTGATCATGCAGAGGAAATCAGCGAAGCCCTGGCCGAACGGTTGGCGACGATTCTCCCACGCGCGGCCGAAGATCCGGAGGCCCAGCTGGCGCCGTTTGTCGACGCAAACGTCGCCTCGCGCATTTCGCAACTGATTGATCAAGGACTTAGCGAGCCGGGTACACGAGAAGTCACGTCGTCCTATCGTGAAAGTAACCGACTTGTTGAGCGCGACGGATGTTCTTATCTGTTACCAACCGTCATGCTCTGCGAAGGCCCTGGACATGGAATGGCCAACCGGGAGTTCATGTTTCCCTTTGCCAGCGTTGTCAAAGTAACGCCCAGTCAAATTCCGGAAGCGCTTGGGCCGAGCCTGGTGGTGACAGCGATCACTTCCGATCCCGATCTAAATCGCCGTCTTGTTACCTCCCCAAATGTTGATCGCCTGAACATCGGAGCGGTACCCACAAATCAGATTAGTTGGGACCAACCGCACGAGGGCAACTTGTTCGAACACCTTTATGCGCGCCGCGCTTTCCAGCGTGCTTTTGCATTAGTTTGAGGCATTACTATTCCCGCGCGCGATCAAGGGATATGAGCTGGAGTTTTCATAACATTAAAAAGGGGCATTCTGCTAGACTTCGCGCCGTAAACACCAACGTATCGGAGGACGCAAGTGGCAATATACGCGCTGTGGAACAATAAAGGAGGCGTTGGAAAGAGCTACCTCACTTTTCAAATCGCCAGTGAATATGCGAGGACCCATCCGGAAAAGAAGGTTTTGGTAGTTGATATGTGTCCTCAGGCAAACGCGTCGGGTATGCTGCTCGGGGGGATGAAAAGCGGCGAGGAGGCCCTTGATCGCTTAAGCGCGCGGACACCGAGACTGACGATTTCTGGTTATGTCGAGGATCGCATAAGTAGCCCATATGTTAACCCCCAAACCGGTGCACGGTTCGTAGTTAATGTTTCAGAACAGAATTCCGTTTCACCGGCAAACCTGTTCCTAGTATGTGGCGATGAACAACTGGAAATACAAGCCTCCCGTGTCCGCGGCGCGACGGTTCCTGGACCTACAGACGCCTGGAGAATTGTCCATACATGGATCAGCGATCTAATCAAGGATATTCAGAACTCTTGGGATCAAGAAAACTCCGCTGTCTTCATTGATTGCAACCCGAGCTTCTCGATCTATACGGAACTGGCCATGTCGGCGTCTGATAGGTTAATCATCCCTTTCTCAGCTGATGGATCGTCCAAGCGAGCCGTGCGGGCGGTACTCGCGCTGTTATATGGAGAGACACGTTTGCCGGGTAGCCTGCAATCCGAGTTCTTTATCAATTCTGATCGGTTCCGGCTGCCAATCCCAAAGATCTACTGCTATATCGGAAACCGCCTGACGCAGTACATAAAATCGGCGAAAGCGTTCAGAACGGTTGTAAATGAAATTGGCAATGAAATCTGGTCTGTTTGGAAAGTTAATTCAAATGTCTTCCATGTTCATCCCTCTGGTGCAGCGATTCCTTCGAGAAGATCAGGTTTCGTTGAAATGTTCCAATTCGAAATTGTAGACGCGAATACCGCCTCAGTTGTCTCCAGCTCTCTCGGAATACCGATAAACCGTCTAACCGCCGGGCTGTATCCAATTGCCGGAAAGAAATCAATGGTGAATCAGTCGCAACTGGATAAGCAGCAACCAAACATCAAAGCGCTCGTTGAGGCAATCGAGTAGCTATAGTGAGAATCCTATATCTCACGGGCGGAGCGGGACAGATGTATTGCGGGAGTTGTCTGCGTGACAATGCGCTCGCAACGGAACTGATTTCACGCGGTCACGATGTAACACTGTTGCCCGTCTACACTCCCACATTGACAGACGAACCAAATGTCAGCGGCGACAGAGTTTTCTTCGGAGGCATCAGCGTTTACCTCGAGCAGTACCTGCCATTCTTTCGTAGCTCACCCATGTGGCTCGATCGGTTGTGGGATTCAAGATTGATGTTGAATCTGGCATCACGTCGTTCGATTTCGACCAGCCCGAAGATGTTGGGCGAACTAACCGTCTCGATGCTGAAAGGTGATGACGGCTTTCAACGCAAGGAGATCTTGAAACTAATCGAATGGCTTAAGCACGAAGGTCTGCCGGACATTATTAGTTTGCCTTACTCACTTCTTCTCGGTCTGGCCAAGCCGATCAAAGAGGCGTTGGGACGTCCAATCTGCTGCACGCTTCAGGGTGAAGATCTTTTCCTTGAAGGTCTACAGCAACCATACCGTAGCGAATCCAAAGATCTGATTCGCGCTAATATCAAACACGTCGATGCGTTTCTCGCTGTCAGCGATTACTACGCTGGGTTCATGCCAGATTATCTGGGCATACCGCCGGAGAAGATTCGGGTCGTACCTCTGGGCATCAACCTGCAGGGTTACGGTCAAAGAAATCCGGAGCGCTCAGCGCCCTTTACTATTGGATTCTTCGCGCGCGTCGCGCCTGAAAAAGGGTTGCACATGCTGGCTGACTCGTACCGCAAACTGCGCGCGCGCGGCGATTTAGCGAACGCACGCCTTGAGGTCGCCGGCTATTTGGCGCCAGAACATGAAACTTACTTGAGCGATATTCAGCAGGAGGTGATGACGTCAGGCCTGGGCGATGAGTTTCATTATCGAGGTGTCCTGAATCGTGAACAGAAGATCGCGTTCCTGCAAACGCTCGATGTGCTTTCTGTGCCCGCGACTTACGACGAACCGAAAGGAATATTTT
Source organism: Pyrinomonadaceae bacterium (assembly GCA_036395055.1). GTDB lineage: Bacteria > Acidobacteriota > Blastocatellia > Pyrinomonadales > Pyrinomonadaceae > PSRF01. The sequence goes on from DASWDX010000387.1 coordinate 8,033, forward strand.
TACTCGAAGCGATGGCCTGCGGCGTTCCAGTGGTTCAACCGCGACGCGGAGGATTCACTGAAATTATCGAAACTACCGGCGGCGGCGAACTGGTCAAACCGGACGATCCTGATAGCCTGGCTGCGGGAATTCTACGACTTGCGCGCGACCCTGCGCTCGCTCAGACACTCGGACAGAAAGGTTTTGAAAACGTGCGAAAGCATTACAGCGTGGCGCGGATGGCCGACCGCGCGCTTGAGGCTTATGAGGGTGTGTTGGAAAGCTCAAAGGTAGTCCGCGCAGCGGACGGGTGAAAATAGCCCAGCGATTCATCGTTGGGATAGAGAACCACGGCGTATACAGTCCGTGAAGCGGAAGGCTGAAGGAGAAGTTTCTCACCGCTCTGCAAGGTTTTTTATTTTCAGCCGTCTGTTCCTCGGACTCATTGTTTACATCTTACTTTTCCCAGCTAAAGTGCTGGGCTAGTATCAGACGTTCGCTTGGCGGACTACCTTTTATGATCGTCAATATCGCCGTTCGTTAATGGCCGCTAATATGGAGGCTATGTGCTGAAGGTTGAGAACATCTCCAAAGAATATCCAACTCCCCGCGGACCACTCAGAATCGTCTCGGACGTCTCACTTTCTCTCGCTCGCGGTGACGCTGTTTCGATCATGGGTCCCTCGGGAAGCGGCAAGAGCACACTGCTTTACATGCTAGGAGCGCTCGAGCCGCCCAGCAGCGGCACTGTCACGCTTGATGGTCAGAATCCATTTGAATTGAAAGAGAAAGAGCTTGCGAGATTCCGAAACAAGCAAATCGGTTTTATCTTCCAGGACCACTGTCTCCTGCCTCAATGCTCAGTACTCGAGAATGTGCTGACTCCAACTCTGGTATCCGAATCAGATCGTAGTGAAGATCGTGCGCATACATTGCTTGGGCTGGTTGGCCTGGCTGATCGCCTCGATCATCGCCCGGCTCAACTCTCGGGTGGCGAAAAGCAGCGCGTTGCTCTCGCGCGTGCGCTGATCACAAAACCGCAATTACTTTTGTGCGACGAACCGACCGGCAATCTCGATCACAAGTCGGCAGAGGTTGTCGCTTCCCTGCTCCTGGAGCTGCATCAGCAACAGGAAACAATCTTGATTGTCGTGACTCATAGTGGAGAGCTAGCGGCTCGTTTTCCGCAGCGCTATGAGCTGATCGATCAGCAACTTCGGCGGCTGTAATGCAAACTTTCCAGCTTCTGCAGCGAAGTCTTACTTATTACTGGCGCACCAATCTGGTTGTTGTCTTTGGTGTAACAACGGCAGTTGCCGTGCTTTCAGGAGCGCTGCTCGTTGGTGATTCGGTGCGCGCCAGCTTGCGCGATCTCTTCGTACAAAGACTAGGGCAAACTGATCAGGTGATTACGTCGACGGGTTTCTTCCGCGACCAGCTCGCCAACGATATCCAAAGCGATTCGCAGTTTGCCAAAGCGGGTTTCGCCGCTACCTGCCCACTCATTGCTCTTCAGGGAACCATTACGCATGAACCGAGCAAGCGGATAGCGTCGGAGATTAAGGTTTACGGAGTCGATGAAAGGTTCTGGAGCTTTCACCATCAGGAGAAAAATCAAGCGACGCGAAACAGAGAAATATCACTCAGCGAAGGTCTCGCGCGCGAACTGGGAGCCGGCTCGGGTGATTCACTATTGTTGCGAGTGGAGAAGCCTTCGGCAATTCCACTGGAATCGTTACACAGCCGTAAAGAAGATCCAGGCAGCACTCTTCGACTAACAGTACGCGCAGTTCTTGCGGCTGACGCTCTCGGTGAGTTTTCGCTACAACCTCAGCAAGGCGTCGTCCGTGCTGTCTTTGTGCCTTTGAGCTTGCTGCAAAAGGAGATCGATCAACCCGATAAGGTCAACCTGATATTGATTTCGCAAATACCCCGCAACGCAACTGAACCGGCCGAAGCAGGGTATAAGACAGAGGTGGTCGAGAAGATATTGAGAGAGCGAACCTCGCTCGAAGACTTCGGCATTAAGTTACGGTTGGTAAGCGAGGCACTGTCAGAGCCGCCTGTGGTACCGGGCAGGTCTGCTCCTCGGCCGACATCCAGCGATGCATCCGAAACCCACCCACTACCGCAGGTGGTACTGACAAAGTCGCAGCCTGGCTTCTTACTAGAACACGACAGCAAGGTAATCAGTGCTGCACTCGCAAAGATCTCCAGCGACACCGCGGCGGCACTGTCGCTTCGCCCGATGCCGATCCTTTCCTATCTCGCTAACAGTATCAGTGCCGGCGAACGCTCTATTCCTTACTCGCTGGTTACCGGACTGGATGAACTTGGCCTTAAGGCGTTGGCGCCAGACATATCAGGTAGAGCTGATGACATCGTCCTTAACGAGTGGGCCGCCCGCGAGCTGGGGGCGCGTAAGGGCGATGTAGTTTCTCTCGAATACTATGTTTGGCATGAAGGCGGCCGACTTGGCACAAAGACGGCTGAGTTCCGACTCGCGGCTGTGGTTCCCATCAACGGCTTTGCAGCGGATAAAGATTTGGTGCCAGCGTATCCGGGGATCACCGGCTCGGAAAATCTTGCCGATTGGGATCCACCGTTTCCAGTCGACCTGAAGCGAATACGCAAACAGGATGAGGACTACTGGGATCAATATCGCACCACGCCAAAAGCTTTTATTCCTTTGGCAACCGCACAGGAACTCTGGCAGACGCGATTCGGTAGGCTGACCTCGTTGCGTTTGATCCCGATCGATGGCCAGGCGAACGAGACAAACATCGCCACCTATCAGCAAAGACTTAGATCTGCATTGGAGCCTGGGGCTATGGGCCTCACGGTTATTCCTGCACGCTCACAAGGTCTCGAAGCATCACGCGGAGCCACTGACTTTGGCGAGTATTTTCTCTACTTCAGTTTCTTTCTCGTCATCTCGGCGCTCATGTTGACAGTGCTCTTCTTTAAGTTGGGGATCGAACAGCGCTCACGTGAAATTGGCGTACTGCAAGCTATGGGATTTCCGGCTTCAAGAATTCGCGCGTTGTTTCTGGCTGAAGGTTTGATGCTCGCCCTGATAGGAAGCCTGCTCGGTTTAGCTGGTGCGGTAGGCTATGGAGAATTTGTGCTCGTGGGCCTCCGCACCTGGTGGGTGGACGCTGTTGGCACCACGATGCTGCGATTGCACTTGTCACAACTCTCACTGTCAATTGGTGCCGCCGGTGGTGTCCTTGCAGCGTTGCTCTGTGTCGTCTGGACCTTGAGAGGCTTGGGAAAGGAGTCGACGCGCTCATTATTGTCAGGCATGACAGCGGATGGCGCAGTGACTGGAAGATCCAGAGGCGACACTCGCGGTGTCCGACGCTTGTTCTCATCGTTCGCGATTGGCACCCTGCTCGGTCTGTTCGGCTTAGTCCTATTGATAGCGGCATCACTGCACCTGGTGAATCAGGTCGCTGGTTTTTTTGGCAGCGGTATACTGTTGTTGACGGCCTTTCTTTGCTATCAGGCCGCATCGCTGCGGCGCACAACCAGAAGACCTATCGTCAGTTTGGGTTGGTGGTCTATCGCGCGACTT
>DASWDX010000388.1:0-9153 GCA_036395055.1 Pyrinomonadaceae bacterium
CTGGTTGCCTGGATTGCAAATCGGAGCTGGCGAAAGAACGCACTTAGGCTTTCAGACTCTGCTTTTTGGTTCGCGAATATCCTCGTCGCGATCCTCTTCGGACTCGGTCATCTTCCCTCGACCTCGCTCTTCATGCCGATTACACCACTCGTGGTCGTCGCCGCTCTCTTGCTCAACGGCATTGCCGGGATCGTCTTTGGATATCTCTATCGGAAGCGTGGGCTTGAATCGGCTATGATTGCGCATTTCACGGGCGACTTCGTGATTTATGTCCTGGGACCCGCGCTTCTCAAACACTGAAAACTGCGCGATAAACCAGCTTGTCGGCGTACTAGCGGCCTCGCCGGAATAATCAATGCCCGCGCTCGTATGTTAGACTAACGGACTTCGCCATTCCCTGGAGATGGGTTGAACTACGACGAAAAGAGCGCAACTCGACTCGCACCTAAGGGAAATCCGCGTAAGACTTTCATCTCAATGTGTCATTTCGTATTTAGACCTGCATGAAATACTGCACTGTTTGCAAAGCAAAATACGACGATAGTGTGAGCTTCTGCGCCACAGACGGCGAGGTTCTGGAGGATGATCCCTCATCTATCGTTGGTACCGTGCTCGATGGCCAATACAAGATTGAATCTCTGCTGGGCAAAGGCGGGATGGGAGCGGTGTATCTTGCGCGGCACATACTGCTGGGCGATCGCGTCGCCATCAAAATTCTGCCGCCAGAGGTGCGCAACAATGCCGAGTGGCTACGGCGCTTTCGTCGTGAAGGGCAGGCCGCGCGTCGCTTTCGCCATGCCAACGCTGTAACAGTCTACGATCTGCGAACTGCGAGCGACGGCACCATCTATATGGTGATGGAATATGTCGAAGGCCATACGCTTGATGCCGAGTTAAAGAATCATGGTCGCTTCACTGCCGCCGAAGCCTTTGAGATTCTCGAACCTATCATGAGCGTTTTAAATACAGCGCACGCGATGGGCGTCGTTCACCGCGATCTCAAACCTGAAAACATCATGATTGGTAAGGCGACAACGGGCGGAGAGTCTTCAATCAAACTACTCGATCTGGGAATCGCCAAGATGCGCGAAATCGCCGGCGTCGAGAGTAGCGGTACGACTGAACTCACGATGGCCGGTCAGGTTCTCGGCACTCCCTATTACATGTCGCCTGAGCAGTGGGGCGAAATATCACGCGATGGTAATCCGGAGATTGATGGACGCACGGATATTTATAGTCTTGGGTTGGTAGCTTACGAAATGATTAGCGGCAGACGTCCTTACTCTGCCGTGACGCTTCATGAGTTGCGACGCGAACACATCTCAGTTAGTCCTCCTTCCTTATGTGAAAAGGTTCCAGACGTTCCGCGCGCTTTCAGTCAGGCGATAGATCGCGCGATATCGAAAGACCGCAGCGATCGACAGGCAACTGCAGGTGAGTTTGCCGCGCAGTTGCGTGCGGGATTGGGCGATGGCACTTACTACGCGCCGGCAGGAAGAACAAGCCCTGAGATGCCCCATCCCGAAAATTCTTCGGCGGAGACGCAAAGAGCTCCCGGAGCTCTAAACACGAAATCAGACGTAAACGCGGCGACGATTGTTACTGTCGACGCGGTCCCGACAAGTCCTCCCAGTACGCCGCAACCGAAGGTACCGCAAGCGGCTCATGGGGGGGCCGCAGCTGGCCCCGGACCAGCCCAACGACCGCCAGCCTTTGCCGGTATCGACGACCTCGCGTCCAGCGTGACAATTCAACAGCAGCCGAGGACTCCAGCTCCGGAGGTTACGCCGCAGAAATCTCGCGGCAAGTCGCTGCTTTTTGTTGGCGCGGGCGTTCTTCTTTTGGTTTTGGTGGTTGTCGCGGTTGGTGGATTCTTTGCAGTAAACTGGTTGAAAGGCAGATCGGACACTCCGAGTGGGACCACCACCGGAAACCGCAAGACACCTGCGAAGGTAGCCCTTGATCCGACAAATCTGGAGACTGCACCAGCAACCTCCGAGTTGGGCCGTTACTGGCTTGAGGTATTGCCAAACGCGGCTGTTGCCGAGCCGATGCGGGTTGCCGGTGCACTCCCGCTGGCGTCAGGACAGGCTTTCAAATTCCATTTTGAACTCGGCGAGAATGGCTATCTCTACATAATCGGGCCGGGCGAACGCAATCAACCGACGGCGTTTCTGACAGCGAAACCGGCAGCTATCTCGGGCCGGGAGAATAATGAGGTTTCTAAAGGCAGCGACTTCAGCTTCCCAAGCGGCCTTGAACATTGGTTAGAACTTGATAAAAAGCCGGGCACTGAAAACTATACGATCATTTTTTCGCCTGAGCCGCTGTCCGTGCCGTCCTTTCTAAGTTCACAAGCCACGGGAAAGCCACTAAGCGATACAGAACAGGCGGAACTCAGTGACTTTCTGACGAAGTACAAAACCAGTGAGCCGGTAACTGAGATTAACGACAAAGATGCAGAAGCGCCCTTCGTTACGGTGAAAGTGCCGCCGCACGCTGCAGAAAATGCCGGCCATCCCATTCTCTTTGAAGTGAGAATTCAACACAAATAAATCCTTCGCGCCCTCGGGAAGCGTATGTAGTCGTAAGGAGAAGTTGTCACAATGAAAACAAAGTTCATCTTTCTGAGTTTGTTAATCGCGCTTGCAGGCTTTGCTCCAATGCAGATTTTGGCGCAGCAGGACGAAGACCTTCGGGGTGCCTTTCTTACCACGCGGCCCAAAGCAGCACCCAGGAGCAATAAGCCAGCCGCAACCGCCAAGCCCAGGCGACGCAGGCCGAAATCGGTCACCCCTAGTCCTGGCCCGGGACCCGTTGTAAAGAAGGATGACAGGAAAGTCACTCCGGAGAAGGTTAACATTTCCCGATTGGGTCTGGGGCTGACGCTGTTCATGCGCAACTCAAACGGACTCGCCGTGCGCACCGAGCCATCACACGAGTTTCGTAAAGGCGATCACGTTCGATTTCTAATTGAGACCAACGCCGATGGCTACCTTTATGTTTTCAACACAACGGATGGCGGGCAGCCGATCATGCTCTATCCTGAACCCGAGCTTGACGAAGCGGGCAATTATTTTCAGGCCCACGTTCCATTTGAAATTCCCTCGAGTGTCGCTGCTGAAGAGAGACTGCGATGGTTGACCTTTGACGAACACCCGGGTGCCGAGAAGCTTTATTTTGTTTTCACGCGCGAGCCGCTAACGGCCGTGCCAATCGAAGACGATCTCATAACTTTTTGTCGTGAGAACGAGGCGAAGTGTCCGTGGCATCCAGGAAGTGAGGTTTGGGCGCAGATCCAAAATGAACTAAATGAGCCAGTCAAAGTCGTCAAGACGGCAGGGTTAGGAAACGCGCAAACGTCAGCCGAACACCGCGCCGTTACGCGCGGAATCGGCCTTAACCGAGACGATCCCGAACCGTCGTTAATAATGTTGACTGCCTCAACAAGTAAGAACATGCTCGTCGCAGCCGTGGATTTGATTCACAAGTCTGTAAGTTTGCAAACCGATTCAGGTGACGAAGTGGGAGTAGACGAGGAGGCCTTACCGTGAACGCGAGAGCCAGGAAATTTGTCGCTTTTGTACTAGGTGCAAGTCTATTGCCGGGTTTGGCTGCAATTGCCTCGGCGCATGAAACTTCTGGCGCTCTGACGCCGGTGTTGCAGCAACCCGACCAGGCTGGTATTGCTTTGCGGGAGGGAAGGCGCCTGCTTAAGCGGGGAAAAGCCGACCACGCGCTGGGACAACTGCAAACTGCGCTCAAGCTCTACACGGCTTCAAAAAACAATCATGGCATCGCCGCCGCTAATAACGAGTTGGGCGATCTTTATTTGAGACAGGGTCAATATAACGTAGCCCTGGATCACTACAAGCGTGCGCTCGAGGGGTTCGTTCAAGGCGACAAGAAACAGGCCGAGGCAACTGCGGCAGCGAGCCTGGTCGATAGCCGCCTGGCAAACGCGAACATTGCTGACGACAAGTTTAATGCAAACTTGATGCTGGCAAAGATTGGCGATGTGAATTTTCGGCTCGCACGCTTTTCGGAAGCGACTTCAGCATACGGCCAGATGCAAGCAAAGAAACCCGAAGGCGCGGCATCGAGAACGACGCGGCGCTTCGGTGGCCTCGGGGGAATGCTCGGCGGCATTTCCACAGGCAAGGTTGAGATAGCGGCTCCTACCAGCGCCGCCGTTGGCCTGCTCGAAGCCAGGAAGGAGCTTGATCTGTATCGCGATTCGATTGTGTATTCAAGTTACGAACTGGGTATGGGACGATTGGCTTACGCGCAAAAGGATTTTGACGGAGCCAAAAAACATTTTGAGAACGCACTTGATGCGGCCGGTAGCAGTCTCGGTGGAATTACGAAGTTGGGTCAGACGCGTCGTTTCCGCGCTGCCGCCAGAACGAGCCTGGGCGACGTTGCCCTGAGCCAGATGCGGCTTAAAGATGCGGGCAAGTTGTACGCGGAAGCGATTAAGGGTGCTCAGGAAGACAAACGTATAGATTTGATTTGGCCGGCCCAACGCGGCCTGGGCCGTAGCTTATGGTTGCAATCGCTGCAGGAAAGTGAGGCAAAGAAATCAACCTCGCTGCGAGAGTCGGCTCTGAAAAATTATCGCGAAGCAATTCAGACGATCGAAACTCTACGGGCCGGGAGTCTGAGAGCAGACGAAGCGCGCACCACATTTCTCGGCACGACGAAGGATGTTTTCGACGAAACTGCGAGCGCGCTTGCCGAGATGGCCATGCTGTCTTCGCCCACTCCTAACCAACCACTTTCTGGGAAAGCCCTCGACTACGCCGCGGAAGCGTTTAAGGTGACCGAGCAGTCGCGTTCGCGCTCCCTGCTGGATCTCTTGAGCGAGACAGGCACTTCCATCAGGGAAGGAATTCCCGCCGAGTTGCTAAAGCGCAAACAGGACAATCTGGACCGGCAACAGGAAATCGCGGAGGAGTTGACAGGGGTTAGTCTCGTTGCTGACAAGGAGAAAAAGAAACCGTCGGAATTGGAAGGCGAGCTGGAAAAACTTCAGACAGACTTTGACGAGATCGAGAATCAAATCAGAACGGCGAGCCCGCGATACGCGAGTCTGACGGCAGGCAAACCATTGTCTCTTGCCGAGGTCCAGGGGAGTGTTCTTGACGACCAAACAGTTTTGCTCGAGTACAGTTTGGGAACAGATAGTTCGTATCTGTGGCTAGTAACGAAGACCGGCGTGGCAATTTACAAGCTGCCGGCGCGGCCGGTTCTCGACAAGCTGGCGACAGATTTGCGCGCGCAGCTCATTCCGACAAAACTTCAGCGCCGCATCGTGGGAATCGATGTAATGGCAGACTCACAACGCGGCCTCGGCGTCAGTGCCACACCGTTTGCAGAAGACGCCGCGACTTTTATCACAGCATCTAATGCGCTTTACAAAGCTGTGATTGAGCCAGGCGCGCCAGTGATTGCCGAGAAGCGCTTGTTGATTGTGGCCGATGGCGCACTGAATTATGTTCCCTTCGAGGCACTCGTGAAGTCGGCGGACAGTGCGGACTATTCGTCGCTTCCATACCTGATCAAGTCGAACGAAATCATATACGCGCCCTCTGCTTCTGTGATCGGAGCAATAAGGCAACAGGACAACAATCGCGCCGGCCGCGCAATGTTGATATTGGCGGACCCGGTATTCAATTCAAATGACGCGCGGGCCCATGGTGCTGCGGCGTCAGCAAATTCATCCGAGACTCGCGGACTGGGAATTCAAAGCGCCTTAGCGGACGTCGCCGGACAAGATGCGTCACCCGCGGCCGATACCGCGAAGATGCAAGGCTTGCCGCTGGTGCGGCTCGTAGGCACTCGAACTGAAGCTGATCAAATCGTGAAACTCGCAAAGACATCGGGAACACAAGCAGACGTCTGGCTCGATCTCGACGCCAGTGAGGACAATATTGATACCCGTGACATCAGCAAGTATCGCGTGCTCCACATCGCGACTCATGGTTTGTTGAATGCTGAGCGGCCTCAGTTTACCGGGGTGGTGCTTTCCCTGGTTGGTAACAAGAACGAAGATGGCTTTCTGCGCACCGATGAAGCTTTTAACCTTCATCTCGGCTCTCCACTCGTGATGCTTTCAGCGTGTGAAACAGGCCTGGGGAAAGAGAAACGCGGCGAGGGCGTGATGGGTCTGACGCGCGCTTTTATGTATGCAGGCGCACCGACGGTGGGCGTCAGCTTGTGGTCAGTCGCAGATAAATCAACTGCGGACTTGATGACCGATTTTTACAAACGGTTGTTGGCAACATCAGCTTCAGTTCCAGCAGCGGGCATTTCAGCTTCGGCGGCAATGCGTGACGCACAGCTCGCAATGATCACGGGTAAGAAATACAGCGCACCGTTCTACTGGGCACCGTTTGTCCTCGTCGGCGACTGGCGTTGAATCCGATGAATTCGAAAGCGGGCGCGCGGCGGCATTTCTAAACAATCGGATGGATTAGCTTATCTTTGCGTTTTAGAAAGCGGATTGGTCCGCTCGCCCCGCAGTGAACGGGCCTGCCCGGCGTACACCCCCAATGCGTACGCGCGACACTATTTCGGTTACCGCCCGTTCCCGTAAGATCCAAAGCCACAACTTTCCTCAGTATTTCAGCATTAATGACCCTGCTGCTTGTGGCATGGGGGTTGTTAACTCGTTATGCGGAGTTAGTGCTCGACGACAACCAGGTTGCGCATCGGGCTGACAGAAATGAAGAGGAGAAAATATGAATAGCAAGAGGCAAAAGTTCTTAACGCGAGTTGGCATGTTGGCAGTGTTCGCTTTCCTGGTGTTGCCGGTGTCGGTTTTTGCGCAGGGCAACGGTCGGGGTGGAGGCAAGCCGACTGACGTTTTTGTAAACGGGCACGACGCGCGCGATGGCCGCTGGGACAAAGACAAAGGCCATAAGAATCATGATCGCAACCGCGACAACGATGAGTGGCGACGCCGGCGCGCGGCAGAAGAAGCGCAACGTCAGCGTGAAATCGAAAGGCGCCGGCACGACAATGACGACTGGCGGCGTAACCAGGGCAGAACCAACGACGACTACAACCGGCGCGGCCGTAATTGGGATCGTTATGATTCCTATGGCGGCGGGTTCCAACTTCGTCAGACCGCACTGAACGCCGGCTACAATAATGGCATTCAGGAAGGCCGGAAGGATCGCAGTCGTGGTGATCGCTTTGATTACCGCGACGAAGGCGATTTTCAGAAAGCTACTGAAGATTACAGTTCGCGTTTCGGGGATCGGGAACTTTATCGCCGGTATTTCCGCGAGGGATTTGCGAACGGTTACGAGGACGGCTACCGCGGCTACTAAAACATCCTGAGACATAGAAGACAAAGGCGGGAGTAGAGACCATGGTCATCTACTCCCGCTTTTTGTACTTTCAAACACTAGGTCTTTTCACACAGCACCGTGAAATTGACCTGCCTTTGTGCGAATCAAACCGATAAGCTACTATCAAAAGAATTACCGGGGTTAGGGCACAGTGAAAAATTCCTTCTTAAAGATCACCGATACCAAATCGCTCGAAGAGATGGCAGACCGTTCCAGGGAGCGGCCGATAGTAATCTTCAAACACAGTTTGACTTGTCCCATTAGCGCCGGCGCATACCAACAAATGGTCGAATTCGAGGGCGAGGTGGTGTTGGTCGAGGTGCAGCGGGCCCGCGCGCTGTCGATGGAAATTGAGAGTCGATTGGGTGTGATGCACGAGTCACCTCAGGTAATCGTCTTGCGCAATGGCCAGGTTGTTTGGAATGCGTCGCACTTTAGAATCACTGCCGCTGCGGTAGCTGAGGCGGTGCGAGAGGCAGAAGTGACAAGGCAGTAGGCACACGACAGACGGCAGAAAGCAGGAGGCAGGACGCAGACGGCAGGAGCAGACGGGGCAGGAGGTAGGAAGCAGAGTCTGGATGAGGATGTTGGTTAACTGTCGAGTGAGAAGATGATTGAGGCAACTGAACGGCGAGGGCCGGCGATTGAACCGCGGGAGATAAAGCAGGAAGGCGACCAGGGCCTGCGCATCACCTGGGCCGACGACTGTGTTTGCCGTTACACGGCTGCAGAGTTGCGACGTGCCTGTCCATGCGCACAGTGCATCAACGAGTGGACCGGGCAGCGCGTGCTAAGACCGGAAGCAATTCCCGAGGAACTGACGATGGCCGATATAAGTATTGTTGGTCGTTACGCACTCAATTTTCGCTGGAGCGATGGCCATGAGACAGGGATTTACAGCTTTCGCTATTTGCGGGAATTGGGTGAAAGGTAGCACAGAGAAGACGTCAAGGTTGAGATAGCCCCCAGATTCAACATGGAATAGGAATGTATGAACGAACAAGACTTTTTTAACGAAAAACAGGAATTGAAAAAGGCGACTTACAGTTGTCCCCATTGTCGCGAACGCGCGGAGTATGACGTGCGCTGGCTGAGGCGAACAAAGAAGCAAGGGCCTCCGCGCGGTGCTAATGAGCAGGACCGCCTGCGCTATCAGAAATCTCGCGACTACATGGTGCGTATAGATGACATGCTCGCCTGCAAGAGCTGCCGCCGCCGCTTTGATATTCCCAGCTCGCAGTCAGTGGTTTTCATCTAGATGTTTACCCGCGCCAACAACCCTACAACGGCTGCCGTGAACGCGGTGCGTACAAGTCACAATTGTTGAGTTTGCAGCTCGTTTCGGCTCAGGGTTTCATAAATCCAGGGCGCCGGGCTGTTCCAAAATCTAATCCTATCCTTTGTTTCCAAAACTTGATGTCGCAAAAATGCTTCTACTGAAAGGCGACGGAGGTTTGTGTGGTTCCTCTGTTTAGTCTGGGAGGAAACAAAAACCGGCATAAAGCGGGCATTTAGCAGTAGAAACGTGTCTCCAGGCACGGTACTTAAACAAAACCGCCAACGGCCTCAACTTTGCTCTGGGACGTGAGTGGATAAAAGGATGGATTTTCAAAACATGACAGAAATACCAGAGTTCGCGGGAGCACATAAGACCAACACCTCGTTTCTTTCGCCGCTGGAGCGGCGACTCGCCCCCGTAGTTATTCCCAGAATTCCCAAGTGGCTGGAAACTTATCACCTGACCATGCTGACCCTTTTGTGGTCGGTCATGATCCTGGTTTTTAGTTTTCTGGCA
>DASWDX010000389.1:0-8864 GCA_036395055.1 Pyrinomonadaceae bacterium
GATAGCAGCAATATCACTAACATCAGAACCGCACCTAACAACACTTTTCTCACGTCTTTCTCCTCAGCTCGCACGCACCAGTAATCAACCAATACACTCATTCGAGACAAGATCCGCTCACTGACGAACTTGTTCTCGCCGACTAGTGGTAATCACTCCAGGAATTTTTTGCGTCCTCTCGCGGTATGGAGTAGCAGAAGGCGATAAGAGCTTGTCAAATTTGACGACAACTCGTTGATTGATAGCCGCCTGGATCATTGCAAGAAGAGCACCAACTTTGCTCTCGAAAAGGTAAACGTAGGTGGGCGCAGTTTGGGGCAGTCAATTGGTTGCCGCTCGCCGAAAACAGATGGGAGATTGTATGGAAGGAAAATTTATCAAAAGGCTCACGATGCTGAGCCTCGTTTCGATGTTCACTCTTTGCGCGGCGGTCGCATCCGCTAACGCACAACTAATTTATCCGGTCAGGGCGAAGATCCCTTTCGACTTCAGCATGGGTGATAAAAAGCTTCACGCTGGCGAATATACCTTCAGTCGTTTATCGCCTGAGAGCAAAATAATGTTGGTCAGCAGCGTGGATGCCAATACAAGTGTGTTTCAGTCAACCTTGGGGACCCAAGTTCTTACCGCTAAGAACGAGTCGAAATTGGTCTTTCACAGGTACGGGTACCAGTATTTCCTTGAACAGATCTGGTCGGGTCAACAAGAGGGAACGCAAGTGCCGGAGTCTCGCAGTGAGCGAACTATCCGACAGCAATTAGCACAGACTCAGCAGAGCAATCTGTCTGGAAAAGTGACGAAAGTCGAGAAGATCGAGATCGTCGCCAGCTTGTTTTGATTGTCAAATTAGGAGGCACTCCGGTTGGGGCGAAAGTGGATCTCCACCACATGGCCCTGACTGGAGCGACCTAATACAGACCGTGGAAATACAAACCACTGTTTGGGAAGGGGGATGATCATGATCGCCACAATTGAAAGTCAGTTTAATACGTCACCAGGCCACTTCAACACATCGCCAGCTATCCTTCTCGACCCCGAGCGAAAGAGACTGCGCGTCGAAGAGTTTGAAGAGAAGCTATCTGGCTTCATCATAGGCCAGGAGCGAGCCGTTCGCTCCATGAGCAGCTTGTACCAGATCTTCCTGGCAGGCATGAACCAGCCAGATCGTCCTCTCGGCTCTTTGCTCTTCCTGGGACCAACAGGCTCAGGCAAGACGCATACGGTGGAAGCAGCCGCCGAGATATTACTAGGCGCGCGGAACGTCGTCCTCAAGATTGATTGTGCGGAGTTTCAGCACAGCCACGAAATCGCAAAGCTGGTAGGGTCTCCTCCAGGATATTTGGGCCATCGCGAGACTCATCCCCTGTTGTCGCAGGAAAATCTGGATCGCTATCACACTGAAGATACCAAGCTTTCTTTCGTGCTCTTTGACGAAATCGAGAAAGCTTCGGATGCATTGTGGCAACTCCTGCTGGGCATCCTCGACAAAGCGACATTCACGTTAGGCGACAACCAACACGTAGATTTCTCGCTAACGGTGATCGTGATGACGTCTAACCTCGGAGCACGGGAAATATCAGAACTGATTTCAGGCGGGATCGGATTTGCTCCCGCTCATTTTTCGCTGAATACAGGCGAAACCGAAGTGGAACAGAAAATCTATCACACGGCCCTGGAAGCGGCTCGGCGAAAGTTTTCTCCAGAGTTTATGAACCGCTTCGATAAGGTGGTCGTCTACCGGCCCTTGAAACAGTATCACTTGCGACAGATTGTCGATCTGGAATTGCAGGCCGTACAGGACCGCATCATGCATTCTGTGGGAGCGAAATGTGTATTGCAGTGCTCCGACTGTAATCGCGACTTCGACTTCAGCCGATGTCGCACTAGTGCAACTTGAACGCGTACCAACAAATGCTGTGGTTTCAGCCATCGGCGATTCAAACAACGTCGACGTGGGTGACGAGATTTTCGTTATTGGGTCACCATACGGACTTAGTCATTCACTCACGGTGGGCCATGTAAGCGCTCGTTACGCGCCGAACAGCGTCGTGAGTCTGCCCGGAGCCGCAGAGCTACTACAAACAGACGCCGCAATCAACAGCGGAAATTCCGGCAGCCCGATGTTCAGCTTGAAGGGCGAAGTGATTGGCGTCGTCACCAATATTCTAAGTCGCTCCGGCGGTTCAGAAGGATTGGGATTCGCCGTGACCTCAAAAGCAGCGCGTCAGGTTCTGCTAGAGCAAAAATCCTTCTGGTTCGGTCTCGATGGAATCCTAATCGAGGGCGATGTAGCTAAAGCGCTGAATCTGCCTCAACCGGCAGGTATTGTAGTGCAACACGTCTCCGAAGGCTCACCGGCATGGCGTCAAGGTGTGCGAGCAGGAACTTTGCGCACATCAGTCGACGGTGAAGATATGCTTCTTGGAGGCGATGTTCTTCTTGAAATAAATGGGATACCGGTGACCGTGGCCGAGAAGGTACTGTCGATCAAATTTATGCCAGTCTGAGAGCCAGCTCAAACCGGGCGAAAGGCTCAGGAGCAAATTACTTCGCGCCGGACAGGTAATCGAATTATCAACGATCATAGCGGCTCAATAGATGGCTGGTCAGAAAAGAAACAGCTCGCAGGAAATACTGTCGTACCTTACGGGAAGACAATGGTTTGTAGCGCGGTGAATAGGTAACTCATGTTGCCGCCGCAGGACTGCGGCAACATTCGACAGTCTGCAAACGGTTCAGATCAAATGGGAGCATTTAGATTTCAAACAAGAATTAGAATCGAGGAATTCCAACACTATTACCAAGACTAAGGAAAGGTTGATTGGATAACGATTCCTGAGGTTTTATGGCGTCCCTAAGCATTCCGAGTTGTAACCAAATCCTGTCCATTACCGCCAAGACTGCCGAAGGGAGGCGAAGCGGAGAAGGAAACTTGGCAGTCACTTCCTCATTCGTCCTTTGAGTCGACCTCGCATTTATTGTGAATTAGTTGTGAAAGGCCCAGATCCAGTTTGGAATACGCGTTTATCGTTAGGGAGGAGAAGGAAAATGAAACAGAATTCTTCAAACAAAGGCGAATACGTTCTTGCAACGGGTGCGGCCGCCGCTCGTCGACTTCAAATCTTGCACAGCATCTACGGGCCCGGCGCTCGTCGTCTGCTGCTGGAAGCTGGGATACGGTCTGGTATGCGAGTCGCTGATCTCGGATGTGGCGTCGGAATGGTGAGGCAACTGCTTGCTGAACTAGTCGGCCCTGACGGGGAGGTAGTCGGAGTAGATTTCAGCCCGGCGCAGATCAAACAAGCACGCGGGTTGTTGCCAACGAATTTAACGAATGTCACGTTCGTCGAGGCGAGCGCGACAGACACAGAACTAGCGCGAGAATCATTCGATTTAGTCTACTCCAGATTCCTGCTTATCCATCTCGCTGATCCTGAGTTGGCCCTACGTGAGATGTATGATTTGCTCAAGCCGAACGGCATATTCGTCTGCGAAGACGGAGACCTGACGACGGCCGGCAGTGAGCCTGCATCCAAGCTTGAGGCCTTTTCGAATCTCTTTGGCCGACTGGGTCCGATGTGGGGAGTAGAT
The DNA here is from genome assembly GCA_036395055.1 of Pyrinomonadaceae bacterium. GTDB lineage: Bacteria > Acidobacteriota > Blastocatellia > Pyrinomonadales > Pyrinomonadaceae > PSRF01. Next base: position 3,592 of record DASWDX010000389.1, read on the forward strand.
TACAAATTGGGTAGCAGATTATTTCGAATGGTGCTGGCAGCTAATTTTACCAAGCCGCAAATCGTTTTCAACCAACCTGTAATTGCACAAGGCGAAAACAAGCGACTGTTGGAGTTGTCTGTAGCCGAAGCTGGACCATCATTCATTGCCGCCGGCTTAATTACGAACGATGAGTTGGCTGAAACGTTGTCGGCCATGAAGATGCTTGCCGAGGATGAGACGGTGCTTGCTCTAATGCCGCGAATGAGCCAGGTGTGGGCGTGGAAGTCAGGAAGCCGGATACGATTGGCGGCGTGACGGACATTGGTGACGAAATGTGTAACCATAGCAAGTCATCCGTGATCGAGCTTCGCCCAGGGCGCAAAACCTTTGCCGAAAGTGTAAGGTTCAGGCCGTCATTACGACAAATGGGTGGGAGATCCAGGAGGCAAGTGCTGATGATATCTCGCTCCCATGGTTAGCCAGCAGCAATTACAGCCTTCCTTATTCTGTTTTCAAGTAGGTCTGGTGGGCTTGCTCAAGCGGCCAAAAAGAAATCGTCGGAACATGTGGATACCTTTGTCGCAGGGCTTGGGAAGGTGCTGGTGTAAGCTTCACCTCTCAACACGCCACAGTGAGAAGGCCAGGTGGTCGAGTTAGGGCTGAACGCGCATTTGCTCCGTGCGCGTCTCTATGGTTCGTTATGGAAGTCGCCGAACGCTGGTATTCATTAGTCATTAAGAGTTTCAGCCATAATCGTCGTCCCAGAAAGAAGAAAGATCCTCACGGCGCACGCAATTGCGGCGGGGGCGGGAGGCATTCTCGAGGCCATCATCCTTGCCCTTTTTGACCCGGGGGCACAACTCGCTAAGAAGTATCTGGCTGGTAGACCGAATTCTAACCTCGAAACGAAGGCAGGGTATTGTCGCGAATAGGAATTCGGTAACGAACGGCCGCAGCCAACCAGAAGACGACCAGGCCACAGATAAACGCTGCTCCCCAGTGCAACCGCCACGGGATCCGCTCGATTCGGTAGCTCAGGTGTCCGCTGCCCATTCGGAAATTCTCAATCAACACAGACCAGAAGTCACCGACTATTACTCCTACGATGCTTGCTAAGACCGATATAGCAACAGTCGCTATCAAGAAGACACGCCATTCCTCTGATGGAAATCGTCGACGAATCACGCCGGCGAGGCGGTAGCCCGCAAGCGCGTAGAGGATAGCGAAGCCAAGGATCACCGCTGAATCCACCACGATGTCTCGGCTCACGCGATATTGACTAACGAGCGCGACATCTACACCGTGATGGCTCGCTACGCCCTGGAAAAGTGCTTCCCTGCATTCGTTCATTCGACGTCCGTACTCCGGGAACCCCCGAACTGTCCGGATTTGGGACCCGCATATTTATCGGCCCAGCAGCGTATGGCCATGTCTTCGGCAGTAAGAGCGTCGTAGCGCAAATGACCGCGGTCTGCAGCTTTCTCCAGGTTCAATGAACCGTTGCCCGCTTCAGTCCATTCGCAATTCGAACTAATGGGATGGTCGCCTGGTCGAACACCGCATCCGCCGACCGTGACGGCCAGAAGAAGCAGTGCACCAAACTTCGCGGAAACGGAGCCATCGATTCGGTGGCGAAACACCATAAGAATAATCAACCAGCCGCAGCAAACGGCGAGGAACATATAAAGGATCTCACCGAAGAGTCTCAAGAAATGTTAACGCCGTTCGCCTTTTGGCAATCATGTGAGTGTTAGACCCCTGGGAAACCGTCGTGTTCCAAGATCATAATGTCGCCCAATGACAGAAATGATCGGCGCTCGCAACTTCGCGGCATTGAAAGCAGCAGCCCTTGCCCGCCACGATTTCTTCCTTGGCCCAGCATCACAACCAACACTTATAAGTGTCTCGGATGAGAAGCACAACGCGCAGAGCAAGGTTGTAGAGATGCTACCTCCGGGCATTCGCAGGGCAGTGCGTTACGTTAATGGACGTTTCTGGACGCGCGGCGAAATGGCAAGACTCGTAAGTGATTGAAGTAATTGGCGTCCCGTACGGGAGTCGAACCCGTGTCGCCGCCGTGAAAGAGATGCGATTCACTGTAATTCAATGGAACTTCGCGGCATGGATAGCACTCTACCGCACTTTACAGACTCACGGGAACGCTTATTGGACTCTTAGTGGACTCGCGTTTATGCGCCTTATGTGAGTGTCTAAGTCACCTGCTGAGTCTCAGTCATGATTCAATTTTAGCGGACGAATACTCGGCGAACCTCATGGTGAATTTCCCAACGGATTTTAAGTCCGTTGGAAGCGGCATTACCTAGTCTTACCAAACGATACGAACCAGTATTTACGGGCCTAGCGGTCGTCAAGGTATCGCTTGGTCTGGTTTCGCATCAACACGTCCCGCCACCATCTTAGCCCCATCTTTCCTTTTTTGGAGTGACCTCGCAGGATCCTACAGACTACTATAAGCCGAGCAGACTCCGGAGTCTCGGACTCACTTTGCGAGTAGTGACTAACACTTTCTACCTGAGTTGCGAATACTGCATTAGGTCTTCGCCGAATTCGTCTTATCGAGCGCTGCGCGGATGCCGCGCGCCAGCTTCAATGCATCATCGTTGCCCCAAAAGTGCATGAAGAATAGTCGTGGGGATTCGAAGAGCATGTGGCTGTGCAGCGCAGTCACCTCGATGCCATTATCACGCAGCGCACGAATCACCGGATTCACTTCGCTGGAGATCAGCACGAAATCTCCTGTGATGGCCGCCTTGCCTCCACCGGTCGGCTGGAAATTGATCGCATGTGCTACGCCCATGGAAGGCGGCACCTCCATATCGTTTTCCATGATTTTTTCAGCGCGCGGAACGCTGAATTGATAGACGCCGCCATTTACTTTTCCACTCTGACCCATGATCTGGTCGAGCTGCTTCGTATCGATTCCCAGATCCTGAGTTTGATTACCAGCAGCGGGCGCGGCAAACGGAGTCTTGCTAAGCGTCAGCGCATCATGAATCGCCTTGGCAATCTTCACGGCATCAGCCATCGCGTGGATGTGCATGTACATTATTCGCGGTGATTCATGCAGCACGTGATTGTGAAGTGCGGTCTGCTCGACTCCGCCTTCCTGAAGCTTCGTTAAGACCGCCGTTACCTCATCTTCAGTCAATACAAGGTCGCCCATCACCATGGTCATGTTGCCTGCTTTCTTGAAAGCAACCCATGAGCCTAGAGCAAGCAGTGCCTTGACCTGAACGTCACCAACCGTGACCTTTAGATCACTGCGCGGCAAACTGACCTTGTAAACATCTCCCGGTTGCACAGAGCCGGCTTTGCCCAACGCCTGTTCGACGGGCTTCCAATCTCTAGCCGCCGGTTGTTGGTTGTTCGATTGTCCTGATTCGTTCTGCGGCGCGGAGCAAGCCACCAACACGAACAAGGTCGCTAATATGAATGCTGCAACGCTCAAGATAAGTCTTCTCGTATTACGCGCGAGAGATAAACGAATAAGTGCCCTGCGCCTTAAATTTCTATCTTTTCTCATTTTCATGCCTACCTTTCCTCTTCGTTTAGATGTTCTCTCCTCATCATTATTCAGGGGGTTGGTCTCCCATAATGCTCGCGTAGAGCGCGTCATATACGAATGCGGCGCGCTCTGCAGTCTCATGATCATTATTCGTTACCAGTGGGAATCCGCGGCTCATCAACTGCAAGCCGCAAGCTGCCGGATGGTCGTCTAACTGGCCTTTGATATCCGCCGCCTGTACGATGCGGGCCATCTCCAACAATACGGGATCGTGAGCCAACTGCTCACGCACCAGCGCCTCAAACGAGCAAAGGCCCTGGGTATCCTGGTGAGGGTAAGTTGCGCCAGGAGCATCGAAACCCGTCGCGCCGGTTTCCAACTGCATAGACGCGACTTGATCCGCCGGCACAAAAATGAACTCAGCTTCTGCATCAAGAAAGCGCCGAATCAGCCAGCAGGTTGCGGTGCGATTGACTCGAATTCGCTCGCGTGTGATCCACTTCATTCGAAATTCCCTTTTCTTGCTTAGAGCTGCGTTTCCGCCTTGTTCATAAGCTCGATTCTGCCATCCGTCATCAGCGCGATTCGAGTAGCTAACGTTGTCGCTTCGTCTTCGTTATGCGTGACATAGATCGCAGTGACGCCGAGAGATTGTTGCAGCGCAGCTAGCTCTTTCAACAAGTCTGCTTTCAGGTTGTGATCGAGGTTGGACATCGGTTCGTCCAACAAGAGCAGGCGTGGCCGGGCTATCAGGGCTCTTGCCAGGGCCACCCGCTGCTGCTCACCTCCAGAGAGTTGGCCGGGATAGCTTCGCGCGAAGCGCTCAATGTGCACGAGCCTTATAGCTTCAGCAATGCGTTCAGCTCGTTCGCGCTTTGGTACCTTAGCCGAGGCAAGCACAAACTCGAGATTGCCTGTAACAGTGAGGTGTGGCCACAGGGCCAAGTCCTGGAACACAAACCCAATGCCGCGCGACCTGGGCGGTATGAGGTTGCGACCGTCCGCCGTGACTCGCCGGCCGGCAATCCAAATTTCACCAGCATCGGGCGTCTCCAATCCCGCGATGAGGCGCAGCGTAGTCGTCTTGCCGCAACCACTCGGCCCAAGCAATGCCACGAACTCGCCTTCGGCGACCTCGAAAGATGCGTTAGACACGACCTTTCGATCGCCGTAACGTTTCGTTATCGCCTCTAACCTGACAAACGATTCATTCACGGCTCTCATGTCGGGTCATTAATAAGGACGCAGAAAGCCCGCAAACCTTTGCGATTCTTTCATGCTCTACCTCGGCGATTGCGAGCAAGCATCCCAAACAGCGTCAGAGGCGCAAGGATGATGATTGCTTGCATGAGTGCCAATGACGCGACCACGCTCGACGGCGTGTTGGCGATCATCGTGTAAATGCGAACAGGCAGCGTTGATTCCCCTGGTGGCGTGACTAGGACCGTCGCTCCTAATTCACCGAAAGCGAAGATGAAAGCGACTACCCAGGCTGCGGCCAGTCCGGTGCGGATCTGCGGCAGCACGATGCGCGAGAAAGTGCGAAGCCAACTCGCGCCACCAACGTCCGCAGCTTCTTCAAATGAGATGGGGATCTGGCGCAGGCTTGCCGCCAGGATGAGCGCCCCGACCGGCACAAACCGCGCGAGGTAGGCAATGACGATGATCGCCATGCTTTTGTAGACGTCGCCCGGCAGCCCCGGTCTATTCCAGAGCCTGATGAGTCCGATGCCAACCACCGTGCTCGGCACGGCGAAAGTGACGA
>DASWDX010000390.1:0-7561 GCA_036395055.1 Pyrinomonadaceae bacterium
GCATCGTGTTCGCGAAGAATGTGATGCGCCCGCTGCAGTAAATGCTCGCCGGCTTCAGTTAGCATCACGCGGCGCGGGGCACGAATAAACAGTCTTGCCCCGAGCTCGTTTTCCAGTTGGCGGATCTGCATGCTGATGGCCGCCTGCGTCACGTGGACGCGCAGAGCACCGGCGGTAAAAGTGCCGAGTTCGGCGATGGCTACAAAGGCGCGAAGTTGTCGAATTTCCATAGTGGTGGAGTTACCAGTGGTGACAAAGGGGGTTACAAGCTGTTATTAACGACGGTTATTGTAATAATAAAATCTTTTAGTTTCCATTATAAATGCGTGTTACCTAGAATGCTGTCGAAAATGGTCCATCGGAACCGGCCTGCGCATGTTTCCCGACTATGGTCACCACTGAAAGAAGACAGTCAGATTTTCTGAGCAATCGCGGGCCAGCGTCAAGGCGTGCCGTAGTTGGCGTGGACGGGGGCGGCAGTAAGACGCATGCCGTAGTTCTGGACGCTAATTCACACGTTCTCGGCGAAGGTTTTGCTGGTCCCTCGAATCCGTTGCGAGTGGGTATCGCAAATGCTGCCAGCGCCGTTCGCGAAGCAATAGACAGGGCGTGTCAGGTCGCGCAACTGCGACGCACAGACCTGGTCGCTGCGGAGATCGGACTGGCGGGAGCACGTCGCCTGGAGCTGGTCGCGCGAATGCGCGAGGCTCTTCTTGCCCTGGGTATCCCAGAAATTGTTGTCGTGGGCGATGCTGACATTGCGCTATATGGCGCCACGGAAGGCAAACCCGGATTAATAGTCATCGCCGGCACCGGCTCGATTTGCTGTGGCGTAAATGCGCGTGGCCGGCATGCTTGCGCGGGCGGTTGGGGACCAGTTGCGGGCGACGAGGGCGGCGGAGCCTGGATCGCTCGGAGAGCCTTGCGGGCCATCGCTCACGCCGTTGATGGACGCGGCGCAACAACGTCACTCACCGACGCTGCCTGTACCTACTTTCATGTTTCCGATCCGATTGATCTTTCAACGGCCATCTATGCGCCTACGATAACTAACGAGCGACTGGCAGGTTTTGGTAAGAGTGTTATTGAGGCCGCGAAAGCAAAGGACCGGGTCGCGCGGGAAATCCTGGCCGAGGGCGGCCGAGAGCTGGGATCTTCAGCAGCTGCCGTCATTCGCAATCTAAAATTAGAACGCGAAACTTTTCAGGTAGCTTACGTTGGAGGAGTGTTTGACGCGGCGGAGGAACTCGTATTGTCATCGATGCGTGAAGAAGTAAAGCTTGTCGCTTCACGGGCGTATTTTGCGCCGCCGCGATTTTCTCCCGCGGTTGCTGCGGCGCTAATGGCGCGCGACCATCTGAACAATCTCGCCCTCGCCGGTTGAGCGTACAGTGTGAATGAGTCAAATCGTGAATTCTGAAAACTCGGATCCGCTCCCAATCACCGAACAGGAAAACCTCAATACGCGCAATCTGAGCTCGTTGCCGCTTCGTGAAATGATTCGGCTAATGAACGACGAAGACACACTGGTCGCTTCCGCGATTGGTCTGGCTCTTCCTCAGGTAGTAGAGGCGGTCGAAGTAATTGTTCGCAGGCTGAACGATGGCGGCAGGCTCTTTTACATAGGCACAGGCACATCCGGACGACTTGCTGTTTTGGATGCTGCCGAGTGCCCGCCGACCTTTGGAGTGTCGCCGGATTTGGTGCAAGCAATCATCGCCGGTGGTTATGAAGCGTGTTATCGTGCCGTCGAAGCTTCGGAAGACGATGCTGAGGCGGGAGAAACAGATCTCCAAACTCGCGGCTTCACAAAAGGCGACGTGCTGGTCGGCATTGCGGCATCCGGCCGAACGCCATACACGGTTGGCGCTGTGGAGCATGCGCGGCGGTTAGGCGCCTGCACCATTGCGATTACTTGCGCGCCGGGATCTCCGATTACGAAAGCTGCCGAGATTAGTATTGTGGCGCTCGTTGGTCCTGAGGTCATAGCCGGCTCGACACGGCTTAAAGCAGGCACCGCACAAAAAATGGTTCTTAACATGTTGTCAACCGCGACAATGGTGAAGCTCGGCTACGTGAGCGGCAATCGAATGACGAATGTGCTGCCGCGCAATACAAAACTGCACGCGCGCGCGATTCGCATCATCATGGCCGAAACCGGGTCGGATGAAGAAACAGCGCGCACCGCGTTGGACAAGGCGGGCAGCGATCCGCGTGCAGCTCTGGTCATGATCAGGACAGGGAGTTCTGTCGAAGAAGCCATAGCCGCGCTTGAAGCATCGAACGGCGTCATTGAACGCGCGACCAGGATTCTCAGGAACTAGTTAACGGGACTCGGACCAACCAACCTTTACCTTGTCTGCCATCCTTCATCCAGCACTAAATGGCGCACGCGCGTGCATCTTTGACGCGGGCGGGACAATCGTGCATCCGGACTGGACTCGTCTTTCGAGCATCGCCGCGGAAGTCTCGGGGCGTTCGTTCAGTTCCCAGGAGATGGGCCGCGCTTTCGGCGAGATGCTCAGAGCCGTAGGAATCGAGATACAACGCGAAGGGTTTGTTTTGCCGGATGAAATGAAGCGGCCGCATTGGACCTTCCAACGCATGTATGCGGCGCTTGGTCTTGACGACACGGCCTGTGCTGCCGTGATCGAACGCCTGGTCGGTTCACATGCCAAGCGGCACGTCTGGTGCAGTCCCGATCCCGCTGCGGCGCGCATGCTCGATGCGCTGAAAAAACAAGGTTTGATTCTTGCCGTTATTTCAAACACCGAGGACGGGCGATTGATTGATTCGCTTGACGCAGCAGGCATTTCAGACCGCTTCGATCTACTGATTGATTCACACCTTGTCGGCCATCGCAAGCCTGATGCGGCGATCTTCAGACTCACTCTGGACCGCCTTGGGATCGAGGCCCACGAAGCCGCCTTTGTTGGAGATTCTTATGTGCACGATGCGCTGGCGGCGCATGCGATTGGACTGCGCGGAATTCTGCTTGACCCGCTTGACTTACATCCCGAAAGCGTTTGCCCGCGGATCAAATCACTGGACGAGTTATGTTCGAATGGCGCCGGACTTTAATAATTTATGTCCCAGGTACTTATTAAAACTCCGTCTGTCCTTTTTCTGCTGATTGCGAGTATCCCTGGGTTTGCGCAAACGAATCAGGGACTAAAGCAAACCGCTTTGGACCAACGGGTGCGTGCGGAAATAGCGCAGGTCAAGGGCAAGGTCAATCTCTTCGCAAAGAATCTTGATACGGGAGAGGTCTACGACCTCGGCGGCGACGAACGCGTGTCGACAGCCAGCACGATCAAGATCGCGATCATGGTTGAAGCATTCGCGCGCGTGACGGAAGGGAAAGCGAAGTGGACCGACGAGCTGATCTTGACCAAAGCAAAGAAGGTCGGAGGTTCGGGAATTCTTAACGAATTCGCCGACGGCTTGCATCTCACGTTCCGCGACGGCGTTACGTTGATGATGATTTTAAGCGATAACACGGCAACGAATCTCGTGATCGACGTTTTGACTACTGACGCTATCAACGCCCGAATGGAGTCGCTCGGGCTCAAAGAAACGCGCCTGATGCGACGTGTTTTCGGCGGCGGCGAAAGTTTGGAGGGTAAGAAAGAGGAGAGCAAGCGATTCGGTCTTGGTCGCACCACCCCGCATGAAATGGCCACGCTGGTGGAGAAGCTGGAACGCGGTGAAGTAATCAGTCCTGCCGTGTCCAAAGAGATGCTGGAACTTATGAAACGCGAGCAGGGAACTAACGGCATTTGGCGGGAACAGTGGCGCGTGCCCAAGGCGACCAAGTCTGGCGCGCTCGACGCACTGCGCAGCAACATCGGAATTATTTACCACCCGCGTGGACGCATTGTGGTCGCGATCACCTGCAGCGAAATGCCGGAGTTGAATTGGACGGTCGACAATCCAGCGTTGCTTCTGATGTCGCGACTCTCAGACATTCTGGTTGACGGGTTAGGAAAATGAATGAAGCCCCTTGATCTCGTCATCATCTTTGGTTACTTGATCGGTATCACGCTGTTTGGCGTTTGGTTTTCGCGTAAACAAGAGACAACCCGTGATTACTTCCTTGGCGATCGCACCGTGCCCTGGTGGGCCATCGCCGCGTCTATCGTGGCCACCGAAACCTCGACGATCACCTTCATCTCGGTTCCCGGTATCGCGTTTGCGCGCAACGGGAATTTTCAATTCCTCCAACTTGTCTTCGGCTACTTGCTGGGGCGGATAGTTATCTCCCTGCTCTTTATACCCTCATATTTTCGCGGGGAACTGATGACGGTCTACCAACTGCTCGAGCGGCGTTTCGGCAATCGCATCAAAATGCTTGCAGCATCGCTCTTCGTCGTGATGCGCAACATCGCTGATGGCATTCGTCTGCTGCTGACCGCATTTGTGCTGGCCGCTGTTTACACGGCGTTTCAACCGCAGGCGAATGCGGAAACGATTGTGATCGGTTCAGTGATACTGCTCGGCGTCGTAATGATCATTTTCACTTACTTCGGCGGCATGGAAGCCGTTATCTGGGTTGAAGTGGTGCAGCTGGGTATCTATCTCGCGGGTGCGGCACTGGCAGGGGTTGTCCTGATCATGGCCATTAAGGGTGGTTGGGGCCAGGCGATTTCCCTGGGCGAGCAGTATCACAAATTCAACTTCATTGATTTCGGAGTAAGACCGACGACTTACGCGTTCACTGCTCCCTTCACTAACAGCACTTTCAATTTCACCTTGCCGATTGACTTCACTAAGACCTACACGTTTTGGGCCGGCCTGCTGGGCGGATGTTTCCTGACGATGAGTACGCATGGTACGGATCAATACCTCGTGCAACGTTATCTTTGCACGGACAAGCCGCGACGCGCCGCCGCAGCCCTGCTCACCAGCGGCGCAGTCGTGTTCGCGCAGTTTATCGGGTTCCTTTTTATCGGCGTGCTGCTGTTCGCATTTTATGCACCGCATACGGATCCTGCTTATGGCACTCTGGCGAATGGCGCGGCGACGCTTCCGCTGGGCGGCACGTTTCAGGCGGTTGGCGGCGATCGCGTCTTTCCCGATTTCATCACGAAGTTTATGCCCTCTGGTTTATCCGGTCTCGTGGTGGCCGCGATTTTTGCCGCCGCGCTTTCCTCTTCACTCAATTCAATCGCCGCAACGGCAGTAAACGATCTTTACAAGCCGTTCAGACCTCGGCGCGATGACAAACATTACTTGCGGGTAGGTCACTGGCTAACACTGCTGTGGGGCATCATTCAAATCGGCGTTGCGCTAATCGCGATGCGTCAAAATCGTTCCGCTCTCGATCAGGCATTATCAGTAGCGTCGTTAATAAATGGGCCGGTACTCGGCGTGTTTCTGGTTGGAACGTTTCTGCGGCGCGTCAGCGAGCCGCCGGCGTTGATAGGAATGTTGACCAGCATAGCAGTGATGATCTACATCCGTTTCTGGACGCCAATCGCCTGGACGTGGTATGTGCTCCTTGGCAGTGTAATTACATTTGTGGTGGCCTGGCTTGCCGGGTTTGCGTTTGCGCCCGCTCCGAGCGACCGCCGCGACGAACTTTCACCGATTACTTAAGCCGGTGCGAAATATTATTAAACCCTCCAATGAGGGTTGTTGGTAATATCGTGGGTGAAATTTCGCAAAAGAGCGGGGGCAAGCCCGCCTTCCTGACCACGAGCTGCTCACCCTTGAGTTTTAATTCTTGCTTGAAAGACTTTCAATGCTGGATCATTCGAACGCCTTGGAGGTCTCAGGGTTGGGAAGGCGGGCTTGCCCCCGCTGGTTAGGTGGCGTTCAGTGCATTCAGAGTTCTCAGTGACCAAGCGTTGATTAAGGTTTACTTTTAGTCAGACTAACTCGCAATGAAATCAAAATCTTTTGCCAGTGTTCGGTACCTTCTTTCGGTTGCGCTTTTGCTCGCATTCACCGTAACACCGCTGGCCCACTTTTCCGGATCGTCACAGGCACGCGCAAAAACGTCGACAAGCGTTAAACCGTATTCTTCTAAGCCAACCCAGGAGGCGCGCAATTGGGCCGACAAGGAATTGCGACGTATGTCGCTCGACGAAAAGATCGGTCAGTTGATCTGTGTTGCTGTAAACGCCACGTTCCTTAATCAGGACAGCGATGGCTTCAGGGCGCTGCGCCACCAGGTCGAAGATAATCATGTGGGCGGGATCATTCTGTTTCGTGGGCCCGTGTATGAATCCGTTGTGCTTGTAAATCGTATGCAGAATCTCGCGCGTTATCCTTTGCTGATCTCGGCCGACCTCGAGGCGGGCTCGGGAATGCGCTTCGACGACACCGTAAATCTGCCCTGGAACATGGCGGTCGGCGCTACAGATAATCCCGCCTACGCGCGGCGTCAGGGCGCGGTGACTGCGCGTGAGGCGCGCGCGCTCGGCGTCCAGCAGATTTATGCGCCGGTGGCTGACGTAAACAACAACGCAGCGAATCCGGTTATTAATGTTCGGTCCTATGGAGAGGAGCCGGCAGCGGTTGGCCGTTTTGTTGCCGCCTTCGTCGAGGGCGTGCAGAGCAACGGTGTCATCGCAACGGCGAAACACTTCCCCGGGCATGGCGATACGGCGACTGATTCGCATCGCGGTCTGCCCGAGATCGATGTAAGTCGTGCACGACTAAACGCGATCGAATTGGTTCCGTTCCGCTCTGCTGTACAGGCGGGAGTGGGGTCGGTCATGACTGGTCACATAGGCATGCCGCAAGTTGATGCGACAGCAGTCATACCCTTGCCGCGTGACGTAAAGTTAAAGCCGATTGACACTGATGAAGGCGGCGAAGTGGTAGTCGAAAAAGGGACGATGCCCACAACTCTTTCGCCGGTGATGAACGGAATTCTACGGCGCGATTTGGGTTTCGAGGGCTTGATCGTTACGGATGCGATGAGCATGAGTGGTTTGACGCTTTACTTCACGCAGGAAGAAGCTTCAGTGCGGGCCGTGCTAGCAGGCGCCGATCTACTCCTGAAACCTGCTGACCCGGACGCGGCTCTTCGTGGCGTGCGTGACGCAGTGACGAAAGGTCGGATTAAGGAGCAGCGCATAGATGAATCGGCGCGTCGTGTGCTCGCCGCAAAATACGATCTGGGTTTGGCCAGGCAGAGAATCACGCCGCTCGAGGCGATCGATGTTACTGTGGCAGGCAAGGAGTCTGTGGACCTTGCACGCGAGATCGCCGAACACGCGATCACGTTGGTTCGCAACGACGATAATCTCGTGCCATTGCGGGGCCTGAAACCCGAGGCACGTGTTTTCAATCTGGCCATCACGAACGGCGATGATCGTCAATGGATTGCCAACGCTTTTGTAGACACGATCGCCCGCTCAGGGCACAAGATTGATACGACAGTGCTCGATGATCGTTCGAGCGATGCCGAAGTTCAGAAAGCGCTGCAGGCGGCCAACCGCGCTGACGTTGTCATCGCTTCACTGTATGGGCGCGTGCGGACCGGCCAGGCGCGCAGCGTTGGCCTACCGGACCCAGGGGCGAAAGCGCTTTCCGCGTTAATAATGAGCAG
>DASWDX010000391.1:0-7752 GCA_036395055.1 Pyrinomonadaceae bacterium
TTGGCGAGGCCTTTCAAACCACAGGGTTTCCCATCGATGCCGGGTATCAGTCACTAAAAGTTTCCGTGGATGATGGACGCGGGACGTCGCGGACGATCTCGTTACCCACGGTTAGTTTTGGATCACAGCGCTTGTCGCAAAGCGCTTCTCCATTAATCGCGTCGGCACGCGACTGGTAGCAGAATAATTCCAAGTAGTCATAGAGATTAAGGCGAGGAAGAGTTGAACCAAGCAATGAGAATACAGAAGACCAGCAGTTTGTTCACCCCTGTGATTTCGACCGTTTTCGCAACGGGTTTGTTTTGTGTCGCGGTAGCGGCCCAAACTCCCGCACCTTCGCCCGAGCCTCGAAGGACCATCGCTGAGACGAGTGTTAATCGGATAATTCTTGAGAATAAGGCAACAGCGCCGCGGGTTGTGACGATTCTGCATAGTCTTAACGGGCTGAAAGTTTTTCGTTTACTAATATCCCAGGAACAGGTTGAGGCTATTGCCCAACTGGATAAGGCTTTCAAGCTCTCCGGTGAAGTTCATACGAACGTGATCGCCGGGCTTGCCCTGGACGACGGTCACACCGTCGCCGCATGGCTGCCGGAAGCGGAAGCGGAGATGCCGCCACCCGCAGTTCATTTCGCGCCGCGGGCGCCACTGCCGCCGAAACCTTCTTCAACCACCGGCCCACCTGCGATGACCCCGCCGCCAGGGATGACGCCAATGGCCATTCAAGGCATGCCGGCGATTGCAATCCCGGGAAATCTCCTTGATCCCGCGGATCTCCGTGTGATTACTGGCGAGGGCAAGCGCATCATGGGCCGCTACGTCGGGCTCGATGGTCTGACTGGCTTGTCACTAATCGCTTTGATGAATGGTAGTTTGCCGGAATCTGTTGAGCCGAAAGAGGATACTATAAATGTTGGTCAAAGGCTGCGTGTGATTGGACCGCAACCCGCTCCGCGTTCTGAGGCCGGCACGAAGGCCGCGATGTATGTTCGCATCGGTGAAACAGAAGTAATAGTCACTGATGTAACTCGTTCTCCTTCCGGAAGCGTTGCCCGAGTCAAAATTAGATCAGCAAAGTTATCGCCGGCAAATATCGGGGGCATTGCGATTAACGACGATGGCGCGACACTGGGAATTGTTGATGCCGTGGAAGGTAGCGAAGCCACGATAGTGCCCGTAGCTCTCGTTCGGATGGCGGCTAAGCGCGTGTTGGCGAGACAAGCCAGCGTGCCACGGCCCTGGCTGGGAATCCGAGGCGAGCCAATCGGAGCTGTGTCGCTCGAACGAATTCTGCGCATCGGCTGGGAACTTGAACGTGCCCGTGAGTTAGCCGAGAAGCGCCAGGGAATTCTGCTGACTTCAGTTGTTCCGGGAAGCCCCGCGGCGCTGGCAAAACTCAAGCCGGGCGATGTGATCCTGAGTGTTAACAACGGCTATGTTCGCAACGCGGATGATTTCTCATGGCTGTTGGATGAGGCAGGACCGGAAATCCCGGTGACCTTTACCGTGGCACGTCCTGGCAAGGGTAATTTCGAGGCGCTGGAGATCAAACTCAGCGAATCGCCCTATCCTCTGTTTCCCTCAAAAACGCTTAGCCCGCATATAGAAAAAGCCTTTAAGCGCGGGTCACTGACGGCCGTGGGCGTGCAAACCGTTGCCCTCAAGCCTCGGGTTGCGGCGCGCTTCGGCTCTACTGGCGGACTGCTGGTTGTTTCCGTTCAGCCGGCAACCGACGCCTTCAAGGCCGGGCTGCGGCCGGGTGATGTGATCGAATCCATCGACGGACAGCCGGTTCTTTCAGTTGTAGCGGCCGAGACGGCTAAAGCCGCGGGTGTGAGTTCGACTTGTGTCGTCGTACGGAATAAGGAAAAACTAGTGCTCACATTACGGTATTCAACGGCTAACCAATATTCGACAAAGCCATAATCTTAGTTTCGAGTTTCGACTTCCGGGTTTCAAGTTCAAGTCAAACTAAACTCGAAACTCGAAACTATCTGCCGACACCAGGCATAGCCGCCTTCCGATCCGGTGTGTTACTCTAACTCCCTCATGAAGTAACTGATGGTCCGGCAAAATTTGTCGAACTTTCTGTCACTAATAAAGAATCAATATCTACTCCCTATGTTGCATGAGGCCGTTTCGCGTTATCACGATCTCCTTCGCGACGATAGCCTCGCTGAGTCGTCGCGCGCGCTGCTCGATGAAGGTCTCGAGGAATCGAAATTAATTTTTGGCGGACGGCGCTTATCCCCTTACCTACGCCCACACTTTGTCACCGAGCAGGATTTCAGCCGCGTCGTTCGTATTTGTGAAACCGTTTGGGCGGCGATTCAAAAGGTCAAGGATGCCGCCATTCTTGACGATTCGATCGTTAGCGACCTCGGTGTTACGGAAATTGAACGGGAGCTAATCAGTATCGATCCCGGTTATCGAGCCGTCTCTCCGACCGCCCGGCTCGACTCATTTCTTACGGAAGCCGCGTACAGTTTTGTGGAACTCAATGGCGAGACCCCCGCGGGCATAGCGTACGTGGATGCAGCCTACGACATCTTTTCGAGACTTCCGGTGATGCAGAAATTTGGCGAGACTTACAATGTGCGCCCTCTTTATGGTCGACGCTATATGCTCGACGTGTTGCTTGATTCTTTCGAAGAGTTTCTCGGTCGCAAGCCCGACAGCGTTCCCCAAATTGCCATCGTCGACTTGAAAGGAATGCCGACACAAAAAGAATTTGAACTCTTCAAGGAGTTTTTTGAAGGGGAAGGCTACCCGTCGATAATCTGTTCACCTGACGAGTTGGAGTTTGATAACAGCCGTCTGCGCGTGGGCGACTTTCAGATCGACATTGTTTACAAGCGTCTGCTCGTTAATGAATACCTTCCCATCATGGGCGAATATCCAGCACTGCTTGATGCCTATCGCGCCGGCGCGGTCTGCCTGGTAAATAGTTTTCGTTCCAAGCTCATTCACAAGAAGGCATTGTTTGCGGTGTTGACCGACGAGCGTCGCGCCGCGCTATTCAGCAGCGAAGAGCAGGAGAACATTCGCCGGCATGTTCCGTGGACACGGCTTGTCAGGGCAGAGAAGACGGATTACTTCGGGAAGGAAATCGATCTGCTCGAATATATTAAGGCGAACCGTGACAAGCTGGTGCTGAAACCCAACGACGACTATGGCGGACACGGAATCACTATTGGCTGGAACACTGATGAGATTCGCTGGGAGGAAGCCTTACGCAGCGCACTCGTTAATGGCGATTACCTGGCGCAGGAGCGCGTGCCAACCGCGCGCGAAATGTTTCCGGCAGTGAGGGAAGACGGTAGCATCAATTTCTCAGAACAACTCGTGGACCTCGATCCCCTGCTATTCAATGGCAAGGTGCGCTCAGCTTTCACCCGGCTCTCGTCTACGGAACTTGCGAACGTCAGCTCGGGCGGCGGCATGGTTCCAACCTTCATCATCGAGAAGAAGAATTGAACGGTTGAACCGTTAGCTTGGTTTCGGCAAATCCGCTCACTGAAGGTTGCACTCTAAACTTCACTTTCAATGAAAAAGGTATAACGAAGTATACAATAAGCGGCGAGTTAAAAAATATTGAGGAGATTCTAACGTGGTCGATGAATTAGACGAAAGTCTGGAAGGACCAGAGGAGCGGCGCCATCACGACCGCTCCCGATTGATCGTTGACATGTTCTTCGATGGTCACGATGCCACCGGAATAGCAAGCACGAAAGACATCAGCGTCGGTGGCTTCTACATGAACACACAGGCAAACTTGAATCAAGGTGCGGTGTTGCTGGTTCGCATTCCCTTGAGAGAAGGTCACCAGATCGTTGCTCATGCGGTAGTGGTCTATAGCGATCCGGGACGCGGTGTCGGTCTCCGTTTTCAGAGCTTATCGGAGGAAAATCGCGCGTTAATCGAAAGTGAGCTGCAACATGACTGATTCGTCTTCTGGCCTCGACCAGATTCTCTGGAGGAATCTTTCGGAGGATTCGCGAGAGGCGCTGACGGGTAAACTATCAGGATTATGGGGTGCGGCCACGGATGAAGCTGCGTTTGACTCATGCGCGGTAGACAAGCAACAGACGCTGTTGCTGCTGGCTTCCCGTTTATGCGCGAAGCGACTCTGGCACGTGATCAGGAAAATAGATAACGTATACGGCGAGGGCGGAGTGGGCATTGGTTTCTCCGCGTGGCCGCTGGTCGAATCGACGCTCCGGGCACGAAAGGATTTCACACGCTTTTTGGCAAAGCGCAAGGATACAACCGGCGGCTTTTACGAGAAAGGGCGTGCGGACGCGGTGCTGCACTTTCTCTATGTGGAAGGTGAGCCGCGAAAGTGGTACGTTCATTTCGACCTGTACAGCCCGGTACATTCACTCGCTAGCGCCTTTAAGCACTTGCGGTATGAGTTTATTGGCAAATTGACACCAGACTGGCGCATGATTCAGCAACGTTTGAACGCTTGAAACCGCTTCATGAATAGGAGCCGGAACTCATGTTCGATCAATTCACGTTAGGCATTGAGGAAGAATTTCAAATTGTTGACCCTCAAACGCGTGAGCTACGTTCACACGTCTCGGAATTTCTGGAAGAAGGCAAGATGCTTCTCGGCGAGCAGATCAAACCCGAGATGATTCAGTCGATGGTTGAAGTCGGCACCGGCATCTGTAAAAACATCCAGGAGGCGCGCGCGGATATTACCCGCCTGCGCAGCATCATCTCCGGACTGGCAGCCAAGACCGGTCTGGTAATAGTCGCGGCCTCTACACATCCCTTCTCGCGCTGGCAGGACCAGAAAATCTATGACGACGAAAGATACGAGCTGCTGGTTCAGGAACTGCAAACAGTCGCCCGTTCGCTCTTGATCTTTGGCTTGCATGTCCATGTAGGTGTGGAGGATTTAGACCGGCGAATCCATATTATGAATGCTGCGCGCTACTTCCTGCCTCACGTGCTCGCGCTGACAACTTCATCGCCGTTCTGGATGGGGCATAATACCGGCCTTAAATCATATCGAACGGAAGTTTTCAAGCAGTTCCCGCGCACGGATATTCCGGACCACTTCGACTCCTACAGCAATTTTCAACGCTATGTCGACCTGCTCGTGAAAACCGGGTGTATTAACGACGGCAAGAAAATTTGGTGGGACCTGCGACCGCATCCGGTGTTTCCCACGCTGGAGTTTCGTATTTGCGATATTCCTACGCGGGTCGATGATACTGTCGCTATCGCCGCACTGTTCCAGGCCATCGTCGCTAAGCTGACCAAACTGATCGACCAGAATCTTGGCTTTCGACTATATCGACGCATGTTGATTCAGGAAAACAAATGGCGCGCCGTGCGTTGGGGGCTGGATGGCAAGATGATCGATTTCGGCAAGCAGAAGGAAGTGCCGACTCGGGACCTGGTGCTTGAGTTGCTCGACTTTGTCGACGACGTCGTAGATGAACTGGGTTCGCGCAAGGAAATTGAGCACATTCACACAATACTCGAGCGGCGCACTTCGGCGGAAGAACAACTCCGCGTCTTTAATGAGACAAAGGACCTTAATGCAGTCGTCGATCGTCTTATTGAGTTGACGATGGAAAACGTTCCGGTAACCACTGATTTCACGATACCGAAGCCAATCACCGCGGCTTCAACAATCTCGAAATAGTTTCAGAAGTACGTCTTGCTTTACCTGCTCAACGATGTCTCAGGTGCGGCCGGGCGTTAACGCGCTTCCTAAACGGTTTCAATTCCGCACATTCCTGCTTTTTTTGAATCCACTTCGCCCCCTGCGGGTTGATTCGTAGTAAGTGGCTGGTTAGTTCTTTGCCATAAGTATCTGTAACTTTGCTATCCGCACCAATCACAATCTCGTTAGCTGTGCGCGCGCCGACGATCGTGGTTGCGTTTGTGTCAACGCACACAACTTCGAGGGAGATACTAACAATCCCGAGCAGGCGTGATAGAGCCCGCTTTGTAGTCATTCACTTAACCTGCTTCCTACGATCGCGGCAAAGGTATTCAACCTCAGTCTGCTTTCTTTTGATCTTTTTCGATTTCTGCTGACAGGGAATGCGAAGCGTCGTTGTTATCCTTGTCGAGTTGATACGTAACTGCGCCAACTTTCACGGAGACCGATTTCCCAAATTAGCTGGTGTTTCAGACGCTTCTTTCTCTACGCTGTGCCAGGTAATACTGCCACAACATCCTCGCGGCTACCGAGCGAAACGGTCTCCAGGCCTCGGCCATCTCGTTCAATTGAGCAGGATTTGGCCTGTTAGGGATTTGTTTCAGTTTGCTAATCGCAATTGCGAGAGCGAGATCATTCACTGGCCAGATGTCCGGGCGACGCAAGGCCATCAGTAGATAAACATCGGCACTCCAAGCGCCCAGACCCTTGATTTCCATCAGCGCGGCTTTCGCTTGTGCGTCACCCATCCGGGAGAGTTGCGACAGCCGCAAACGCCTGTCAGTTACCGATTGAGCCAGCTCTAAGCAATAGGCAGTTTTCTGGCGTGTCATGCCCAGTGATTTCAGGTGAACTTCACCTAATTCAATCATGCGCGCCGGATGAAAGGGAACAATATTCTTCTTGAGGCGGGTAAACATAGAGGCCGCCGAAGTTAATGACACTTGCTGTTCGAGAATGATCTTGACGAGCGTGGGAAAGCCCGGAGGCCGCGCCCAGAGAGGCGGAGGACCGTGCCTCTCCAGGATCGCAGCCAGATCTCCATCGCGTCTGGCGAGAGTTTTAGCGGCGCGGCCGAGAGTGATTTCAGTTAACGCGTCCCGCCACATCGGCATCATCGGCAACTACTGTTTCGGTATTCCCGCCTTGTTGGTGGAGGCTAGACCCGACGGGCCAGGGCTAGGAGCAGAAAGTTTTCGAAAAGGATGCGGCCGTCGCGAGATTCGTTTTGGTGTTCCCAGCGAGTGCGGCTCTTGTTCCAATCTTCGAAGGACTTCTCCAGATGAAACTGGACGGTGTAGATAAGTTGACCGTTGCTGCGTTTAACCATCATCTGATTACGGCACAGATAGGAGGTGGCAAGCAGGCTAAAACCTTCGGGAACGCGATCCAGTTGCAGTCCATGATTTTGCCAAACGCGCAACACGCGTGCGCGCTGCGGGCAATCTTGCCAGCGGCCGTCAGCCGGGCTGTTGATTCCACGAAAGATTTGGTCGGCAGAATCCGTTATGCGGACGAACCGGTACTGATACTCGAGCGGCCGATTTTCGCGCTGTTCGTGTTGCTCGAGATGGTCGAGCGTCATCACGCGAGCCCCGAAGCTCATCCCGACAAGTTGATGGCCGCCACAGATTGCGAGAACCGGGACGCGATTTGCACGGATAAACTCACCAAACGTTTCGATGACCGCCGGATTGTAATAATCGAAATCACGCAGGGTACCGCTCAGGACGATCGCGTCCGGCTTAAACTGCCTGGTGGCGACCGCGATTGACGCGAGCGGCGTCACCTGGGTGGCCGGGCTTTTCACCAGTCGCTCGATGTTGCTGAGGATATTCTCAACAGCCATCCCGGCGATGCGCCGCTCGCGTTTAATCTCCAACGATGCGGCGTTACCCCAATCCGTTCGCGCTACATCGGAGATGTCGTCCTCATCGCGCAGCAAGCTGTCAACGACGAGCACTCGAACTTCATCGATCTGTTTTTCGATTGGCTCGTAGCGGCAGAAAGTTTGTTGCTTGAAGGGGAAAGGAAGCGCAGCGCCGGTCTCGGCAGATGGTGGTTCTTCG
>DASWDX010000392.1:0-3685 GCA_036395055.1 Pyrinomonadaceae bacterium
TGTTCTTTTTAGTCGAAGACATTACTCAGCTAGAAAATGAATTCTACCACGGGCGACTAACTTTTGCGCTTGCTCTTTAACCTTCGCCCGGAGATCTGAAGCCTGTAATTTTGTTGCGCGCTGTAAGAAGCCTGACTACCGCTGTTACTATTGCCGCAGAGACTTGAGCAACATTTCGGACTCAACGCCGGCTGGAATACCCTCCAGAATCACAACGCGCTGGCCACGAAGTTCGACTATCACTCCGCCTTCGCTGGTCTCCCAGGAATAAAGGTATCCAGTTTCGGGTTTCGGGCTTCGAGTTTCGAGTTTCTGGGTGGTTGAATCCAATCGCTTCGCACTGGGATAGCGCAGTTCAGTTCGCTTCACGTAGGCGTCAAAGAACTCGCGCGCGTCATTCTCTGTATCCCAGGCGGCGACTTGCGCCAAAAATACCTCGTCATTGGGTCCTTCGTAAATCGCATAGCGATCGCCGGCCCATCCAGCTGCCGCGCGCTTCGACTCCGCCGGCGAATTCAAGAACTGATCGAGAATAAGGTAGTAGGTCCATTCGCCATTGACGTCAGAATCGATGCGGTGCCAGGCAGCAGTGGGCAGTGGGCCTTGGGCAGTGGGTAGTGAGCGGTGGGCAGTGGGCAGTGGAAGGTGGGCAGCAGGAAGCTGGGGATGAACGGTGGATCGACGGCTAGAAATTTTTGCGCGGCCGGGTGCCGACGAAGCGCCGGTGGCCCCATCGGCTTGCTGTCTGCCGACTGCTGTTTGCTGATTGCTGTCTGCTGTCTGCTGTCTGCCGTCTGCTGTCTTCCCGGCATTAAGCAGATTCGTCACGTCCGGCAACGCAATCTTAATCGGGCGCTCGTAATTGAAGTATTTTTCCGGATGGATAATCTGTTCGCTGGATAGCGGCAGACGGGTAAAGGCGTTTGAAACCATAGTCCAACCGCCTTGTCGATAGAGTTGCGTGGCCCACTCCATGCCCTGCATGTACGGGAAAATCAACGATTCGCGCATTGCTCGCGGTGCCTGGTTAAACTGCTCAGTCGCTACTCCGGTAGTCAACGATCGGCTGAAGGCCAGCGCCACCAGCGGGTTCTTCGCCATGTAAAGCGTCATAGCGAGCGTCGCGTCACCTTCAATCAGAGCGTGCACTGCAAGCTCGGCATCCGAGTCTCCGTGCGGCCACTTCTCAAAACGTCGCAAGTTGAAATGTTGATCCTGTAGCGCATGTGTCAGCTCATGCGCCATCACCGGCTTTTGGCCTTCCAGCTCCAGCCAATCAGCCAGGTGAAACTCCCGGCCTTTCGGATCGTAATAGCCGGCCACTTGTTCAGTCAGGAGCTTGATAATAAAAGGCCGATACTGAAAGTCGCTGGGGGAAAGGCCAAACTTCCGAAAAGAAACTTCGGTGGCATGCATTTCCGCTGCGCTTATTTGTTCGTTGAGGTTATTGATCAGCATTCGCTCAATCTCAGTTCGAGACTGTGCCCCACTTTTTACGGGTCTGAGAATTGGCAGTTCCCTGATTTCGCTTGTTTCCTTCAACACTTCCGTCGTCGCCGCGACGATGGCTGCGTTGCGTGTAGTGCTACTGGCAACGGTGGCACGTTGGGGCGTCAGAAGGCGAGCGGATTGCTTCGCTGTGAGGGCCAACATTCCAAGGATTGAGACGGCAATCAGGGCCACTAATCGGCTGGTTTGCTTTGACATAGTTGGGCTTCCGCTCTTATAGTCCGCTAAACGTTCTAACTAATCGCAGCTCAAGAGTGAACTGGCAAGCTCTTTCGGTAAGAGTTTGAAGGCATAAGGCTCATATGACAAGTCCCGCCCCAGAAAACGTCCTCGGAGAATGGCACGAGACACTTCTGCGTGTGCGCTATTCGGAAACGGACAAGATGGGCATTGTCTACTATGCAAACTACCTCATCTGGTTTGAGATCGGCCGGACGGAATTTTGCCGCGCTCGTGGCTTTTCCTACCGCGACATGGAAGAGAATGAAGACGCCTTCCTGGTGGTGGCTGAAGCTTACAGCCGTTACAAGGCGCCGGCTTATTACGACGACGAACTTCTGATTCGCACGCACGTCACTGAGATGCGCAAGCGGTCGCTGCGTTTTGGCTACGAGATTGTGCGCGTCTCGGACGGGCAGATTATTTCCGAGGGTGAGACCGGCCACGTGGTTACCGACGCAACCGGTCGCGTACGTTCGTTCCCGGAAGGTTACGCCCAGCGACTCTTGGCCCCGCCCATTATCAAATCTCAATCATCAGGTGAGAAGGTTCCCGCGGAGGAAGGCCCAGCGTAGGAAAAGCAGTGGGCGGTGGGCAGCGGGCCAAGTAGGTATACTGTCTTCATACTTAACAAAAATACTTTCATCAGGCGACAGAACGGGCAGTTAGAGCTCACTGCTCACTGCCCACTTTCTTATTGCTCATGCGCGAGGTTGAGCCTCTTGATCTCTCTTGCGCGGCCGGTGGCTTCGTCGATGTCGAGTACCGCCGCGCAGATGCGCGCTTGTGCCGTAGAGTGCTCTGCTCTCCTCGCGATCGCGGAGGTAAAACGTGCAATCACATCCTCCTTGTTCATTCCAATCACACCGGAGTAGCTTCCTGTCATTCCCACATCGGTTAGGTAGGCAGTTCCCTTCGGGAGTAGCCTCTCGTCCGCGGTTTGCACATGTGTGTGTGTGCCGAGCACCGCCGAGACGCGGCCGTCGAGGTACCAACCCATTGCAACTTTTTCAGACGTCGCTTCCGCATGCATGTCAACAATGCGGACCTTGGTTTCGGGCGGCAAAGATTCCAGAATGCGATCAGCGGCGCGAAAGGGATCGTCCGAAGGAGGCATGAATACTCGTCCCATCAAGTTAATAACCGCGACCGGCGTAGTTTGGATCACTCCGTTCCAGATGCCGTTCCCAGGAGTATTGGGTGGATAGTTGGCGGGTCTGATCAGCCGCGGTTGTTTGGCAATGTAGGGGATGGCTTCTTTTTTATCGAAGATGTGATTGCCCGAAGTCATCACATCGATGCCGGAGGCGAACAGTTGCTCGCACAGTGAAGGAGTTACGGAAAAACCGCCCGCGAGGTTCTCGGCATTCATGATGGCGAGATCGATGTCGTGTTGTTCTCGCAAGTCCTGAATGCGCTCCAACACAGCCAGTCGGCCTGGCTTCGCAACAACATCGCCAATCATTAGGATTCTCATAAAGCCGTAGATCGTAAGCAGTAAATCGTAAATAGTAAATCGTGAATAGAAAAAAGCCGCAAAAAGAAAATCGTCAACCGTGAATAGCTTTCAACCACCATTTACGATTTACGATTTACGATTTACGGCTCTTAATAAGACCGCAAAAGAAAATCGTCAGCCGCGAATAGCTTTCAAGCACTATTTACGCTTCACGATTTCCTGTTTACGGTTTTGCTGGCAGGAGGGAAATCCGCGATGGTCGTTCCGAAGCCGTAATTGAACCTGCATTTACAGGTGGGTGACCTTTTAGAAGCCACAGCCTCTGGCAATTCTTAACGGTGAAGAAATGCACTGGCAAGCGGCGTCGGTCTCCCATTTCAACGGCGTTGGCTCAATCATCGTACACTCGGTGACGGGCCCCACAGACTAGTTCCCTCCGCCGCGGGGATACTAGCACAAGACTGCGCGGAAAAGTAAATTCGCTGCTAATCTTTCTAT
>DASWDX010000393.1:0-16702 GCA_036395055.1 Pyrinomonadaceae bacterium
AACACCGCTATCACGCGACGCCTGAGCCAAGTCATAGACTTAGCGCTGGGCGTCGCTTTCGATTTAGATGTTTATTGATCGTGTCAAGATTCGGGTGCAGGGGGGCAGGGGCGGCAATGGCGTAACGGCTTTTCGTCGAGAGAAATTTGTGCCTCGCGGTGGTCCTGCGGGCGGCGATGGCGGACGTGGCGGCGATGTCTGGATTGTTGCTGATTCCTCTCTCAACACTTTGCTTCACCTCCGCTATAACCCGGAACACATCGCCGAACGCGGCAGGCACGGAGAAGGATCTAATTGTTCCGGACGAGAAGGAGAAGAACGGATCGTAAGAGTGCCCGTGGGTACGCAGATCTTTGACAGCACATCAGGAGAACTGTTGCAGGACCTGGCCGTAGACGGCGCGCGCTGGCTCGCGGCAAAAGGTGGACGCGGGGGATTCGGCAACTCCCACTTCGCTACCTCAACCAATCGTGCTCCACGCTATCACCAGCTCGGAAGCGAGGGCGAAGAACTGGAGTTGCAGCTTGAACTAAAACTGCTTGCCGACGTCGGACTGGTCGGATTTCCTAACGCCGGCAAGTCGACATTCATTTCGACCATCTCGGCGGCAAAGCCGAAGATTGCCGACTATCCGTTCACTACCCTCGAGCCGCATCTTGGCGTCGTTGATCTCGGCGATTTTCGCACCTTCGTAGTTGCAGACATTCCTGGATTGATTGAGGGAGCGCATGAAGGCGCAGGTCTGGGCGATCGCTTTCTACGACACATCGAACGCACCAAACTGCTGCTCCATCTGGTTGACGTCTCGTCCGCCTCGGGCCGCGATCCCGCTGCTGACTATCTGGCGGTGAATCGGGAGTTGAGAGCGTATAACCCGGAGTTAGCCAACCGGCCCCAAATTGTGGTTGCCACGAAAATTGACGCGCTCGACGAACCGGCACGATTGGAATCGCTAAAGAGCCGCGCGATCGCAGACGGATTACCGTTCTATGAGGTTTCGTCGGTAATGAATAAAGGCACGAAGGAGCTAGTCGCTGCTATTGCCGCGAGGCTCAATCAATTAAGAGCTGCGGACGCGAGCAGGGAGAATGATGTAATTGAATTGGCGTTGTAGGACAGGGTCCCGCCTGTCTCTGCGTTGAATTGCAACAGTCGAAACAGGCAGACAAAAATGTCTGTCTACGAAGATGGAACAGCGGAAGCGTATTGCTATTTACGGTGGCACGTTTGATCCGGTTCATGCGGGGCATCTACAGATAGCGCGAAGAGTCACAGAGTTATTTGTCATTGACGAATTTGTATTCATGCCGGCGCGGGTAGCACCGCATAAGCTGACTCGTGAGGTTTCGTCCGTATTACATCGCTACGCGATGCTGGCGCTGGCGACCAAAGAGGATCCGTGCCTTTGTATTTCGACCTTCGAGCTGGAGGGACCTGCAAGGCAGTATACGGTTGACACGCTTTCTCACTTTCGCGCGTGTTTCGGAGAGTCAGCCGATCTTTTTTTCGTTATGGGCGCTGACTCGTGGGCGGAGATTACTACCTGGCGCGAATGGCGGCGACTGCCGGAGCTGGCCAATCTGATCGTGGTAACGCGGCCAGATTATGAAGTCTCTGCCGAACATATCGATCGTGAGACGGCAGCAAGCGTTGTTGATGTGCGTGGCCTAACTGAAGAGGTCGACTTGCAAATGATTGAACCTGGCGCGCCAAAGATATTCATAAGCGACGCAGTCATGCATGACGTCTCAGCTACGGACGTCAGGCAGGCGGCCCGCGAAAATCGCACTGAGGATTTAGACAAACTCGTACCACTTGATGTGGCGGATTACATAAGAAAATACAAGCTATACAGAAATTCGCATGAAACATAATTCAACTGCCAAGGAACAATCGCTACACCCCACGACAAGCGGAAGTTTGCAACTTAAGGCGACACCGCTCGAGCCGGCAAAGGCTGAGCTCGATGAAAGAATTCTGCTGGCCCTTAGCGCCGCTAGCGACAAGAAGGCGATTAATAGTGTCGTACTCGATTTGCGCGAGATCGCCAGCTTCACTGACTACTTCCTGATAACCAGCGGTGCAAATGAACGACAGGTGCAGGCAATTTCTGACGAGATAGTTGAAAGACTCAAGAAGACTGGGACCGCTGCTGCGCGAGTCGAAGGCTACAAAACTGCTGAATGGATTCTGCTCGACTATGGCGACTTCGTGGTTCACATCTTTGATGAGCAGGCGCGCAAGTTTTATGACCTCGAAAGGCTTTGGCGAGAATCACAGCGTGTTGAACTGCCGCCGGAGCTGGCAAGTGAGGTCAATAGTTCTTTGAGAAGTGAATCGTGATCGAGATCGTTGCGCATTCTGAAGCAATGGGCGAGGCAGTTCGTCTCGCTGACCGGGTTGCTGGGACGGATGCAAACGTTCTGATAACAGGAGAGTCGGGCGTCGGCAAAGACGCGCTTGCTTTCTACGTCCACTCGAAGTCGAGTCGCGCCGCACAGTCGTTCGTGAAGATCGATTGCGCGACCCTGCCGAGCGGTTTGCTGGAAGCCGAGCTTTTCGGTTATGAACGCGGCGCTTTCACGGGCGCTAGCGAGGAAAAACCTGGCCGGCTGGAAGCGTCACATCGCGGCACGCTCGTGCTCGATGAAATCGCATATCTGTCGACTGACTCGCAAGCGAAGCTGTTGCGCGTGATCGAAACGAGAGAGTTCGAACGGCTTGGCGGCCGCAAGACAATTAAAGTGGACGCCCGTTTGATTGCCTTGACCAATGTAGATCTAAGTGACTCGGTCAAACGTCAACAATTCCGCGAAGACCTGTACTACCGGCTGCATGTCTTGCACATTAAGGTGCCGCCGTTGCGCGAGCGTAAAGAGGACCTGGCGCACCTGGCGCGGTTCTTTGTCCGGTCTTACGCGGCGAAGCATGGGCGAGACGTGACCGATGTATCTGGCGAGGCTTTGTCTTTACTCGGCGAGTATGAGTTTCCCGGCAACGTGCGCGAACTGGCCAACATTATCGAGCGAGCGGTGATTGTTTCCAGCAGCAAGCGAATTGAGATTGGGCAACTCCCGGAACCAATTCGGGCCACCGTACAATGGCAACGGCGACGGCAGCAACCGCAATCGCTCGCTGAAGTTGAAGCTGAATACGTCGCCGAAATCCTCGCTTTGACTAAAGGGAATAAAACCGAAGCGGCGCGAATTTTGGGAATAAGCCGGAAAAACCTTTACGAAAAGCTGGCGCGCCGAAAGAAGGATGAAGGTGGAAGGATGAAGGATGAAACGAAAGGATGAAGGAGGAAGGATGAAGGATGAAAGTGGAAATCACGGCCAGTATGGTGTCTGGTTCAGCCCTCCGCCTTCATCCTTCATCCTTTCCTGAACGATGCGGCTGCGACTGATCTGGACAGGAAAAACAAGAGACGCCCATTTGCGAGCGCTGGTTGATGACTACTTGAGCAGGCTTTCCCATTTCGTGAGATGTGAAGTCTCCGAGTTTCGGGAGAGTCCCGGCGCCGGCAAGAGGTCGGGCATCGATAGGAATTCGAAACGCATCTCAGACGGGCTGCATGAGGGCGCGGTAAAGGTGTTGCTGGACCCGGAAGGAACCGAATGGAGCTCGCAACAGCTAGCCAGAGAGATTCAGCGGTGGCAGGACAGCGGGACAAAGGAAGTAACTTTTATCGTGGGCGGTCCAAATGGAGTATCGGCCGAACTTTCGGCGCGGGTGAGCAAGCGATGGAGTCTTTCGCGTTTGACGCTGACTCACGAAATGGCGCGAGTTGTGGTGCTCGAGCAGTTATATCGCGCTTACACGATCATTCACGGGCTGCCGTATCAAAAGTGACTAAGGTAATGCAGCGAGATAATCAAGTAGGGTGGAGGATCTAACGCATAATGGATAAAAGAAGAGTAAGAGTTTTTCGGGGTAAGCTATTGGATCGACGCGAGAGTTTAGTGGGTCAGGTCCAGCAGGCCGAGCTATACAGTCGCGAGCGCGACGCTGAGGCAACTCAGGACCCGGCAGACATGGCGGCAAATGCTTACACTAAGGAGCTGCTGGTCTCTATGTCAGACAACGACCGGCACTTGCTCAACTTGATCGACGAAGCCCTCGTCCGCATGGATGACAGCGGCTATGGCAAGTGCATTCGCTGCGGCCAAGCATTGTCGGAAAAGCGTTTGGAAGCGGTGCCATGGGCGCGTCACTGCGTGCGTTGCCAGGAACTCCAGGAGCGAGGGTTGCTCAACGAAGAAGAAGAATAGCAGTACGTTATATTTGCTGGCATAATTACGGCCTCCGCGAGCTTCAGTGTTCCGGAGGCCAGTTAGTTTTTAGCCGCTCCTGATTCGAAATTCTATGCTTCTTCGAAGCGCTGCCAATCTCTGTTATGACTCTCTACTTGCGCTGATGTACCCGCAGCCGTGTGCTGTCTGTGCAGGCAGCGTTGAGTCGCGAGCTTTAGGGGTGGCGTGCGCCAGTTGCTGGCAACAAACGCGGCTCTTTTCAGGAGTGGGGGCCCTGTGCTGGAAATGCGGATTGCCTTCCACGGGAACGGCGCCCCCTGAAAACCGCGAACAGGTTCGCTGTCATCGCTGCGATGACGACTCCTTTACCGCCGCGCGTGCCTGCGGAGTCTATGAGGGAGCATTGCGCGCGTCAGTACTATTGCTGAAACATCAACCGGATCTTTGTCGCAAGCTAAGAGAGCAACTGATCCAAACTCAGATGCAGTATCCTTTGAATACGGCCACACGAATTATTCCCGTGCCGTTACATCCTGAGCGCGAGAAGTCGAGAGGCTTTAACCAGGCAACGCTGATTGGCCGCGAGTTGTCACTGGCGGCTTCGCTGCCGCTCGATGAAGTCAGTCTGCTGCGCACTTCCCATACGAATCGCCACCGCGCTGGAATGGACGCTAAAGGACGGCGAGACACTGTGGCAGATGCTTTCCGCGTGACTTATCCGGCTTTGATCGTGGGCGAGCGAGTGTTGTTGGTTGACGATGTTTTCACCACCGGCGCCACCGTATCATCTTGTGCAAAAACTTTGCTGGCGGCAGGAGCGACCGAGGTTTTTGTGCTTACCATTGCGCGACCGCTGCGTCACTGAAAGGCATCCTTCTACAACGCAATCGCCAATTAGCAAAGGGTGGCGAGTCTTCGTATGATGCTCACATGAAAACTTTATATCCTGAGATCGAGCCTTACAACACTGGCCGACTGAAGGTCTCACCAGTTCATGAGCTCTACTACGAGCAGGTTGGTAATCCGGCAGGTAAGCCGGCAGTGTTTCTGCATGGCGGACCGGGAGGCGGTATCGTGCCTGACTATCGCCGCTATTTCAATCCCGAACTCTATCGCGTTGTGCTCTTCGATCAGCGCGGGTCGGGGAAGAGCAGCCCCCATGCGAGCCTCGAAGACAATACGACCTGGCATCTCATTTCCGACATTGAGCAATTGCGCGAACATCTCGGCCTCGATACCTGGCAGGTCTTCGGCGGCTCCTGGGGCAGTACCCTTGCGCTTGCTTACGCCGAGACTCATCCCGAGCGCGCGCGCGAACTGGTGTTGCGGGGAATTTTTCTTTGCCGCCCAAAAGAGATTCAGTGGTTTTATCAGGAAGGTGCAAGGGCGATCTTTCCCGACGTTTGGGAAGAGTATGTGAACGTCATTCCCGAAGCTGAGCGTGGTGATATGGTGAGCGCTTATTACCGGCGGCTGACCAGCGACGATTACTCAGTTCGATTAGAAGCGGCGCGCGCCTGGAGTATCTGGGAGGGTAGCACTTCAAAACTCTTTTTCGATCCCAACTTGATCGAGAAGTTCGCCGATCCTGAGTTCGCACTTGCTTTCGCCCGGATCGAATGTCACTACTTCATGAATAATGCATTTTTCACGTCTGATAATTACCTCATCGAGAATGTTGAAAATATCAGGCATATCCCCGGCGTTGTTGTGCAGGGCCGCTACGATGTAGTGTGTCCTTTGATGAGTGCCTGGCATCTTCACCGAGCCTGGCCGGAAGCCCAATTGCACATCATTCCTGATGCTGGTCACTCAATCAGCGAACCGGGAATCATCGACGCGCTGGTCGAGGCAACCGACCATTTCGCACGGGCTTAACCCCTGGCTTGCACGCCTCAAATTACGGGGCATGCGTCGTTTCCCGCTTCCTACTTGTCACTAGCTTGGCGGCTCGCGTAATATCGGCTCTGTATGACTGGTCGAGTGTTAGTTCTGAATGCATCGTTTGAGCCTATTAATGTGTGCAACGAGAGGCGCGCAGTGGTAATGATCTTCAAAGGCGTCGCCCGCGTGGAAGAGCACAATGGCCATATGCTGCACTCGGCCAAACTGGCAATCCATGCGCCTGCCGTGATCAGGCTGACGGAATACAGGCACATTCCTTTCGAGCGACGTTCGTTGTCGCGGAAGAATATCCTGCTGCGCGATCATTCGACCTGCCAGTATTGCGGGCGGCAACATACGCCATCAGAACTGACGTTGGACCACGTGTTACCGCGCTCGCGTGGCGGCGAGTCGTCATGGGATAATCTGGTCGCGTGCTGCAAGAAGTGTAATCATCGGAAGGGAAATCGCACTCCCGAGGAATCCTGCATGCATCTGCTGCGAAGGCCGCGCGGTTTTTCGTTGCACGTGAATCGCCAAATCATGCGCTACCTTGGTCGCGCCGACGAAACGTGGAGGAAATATCTCTTCTACGAATCTAACAATGGCGAGTGATGGCTGAACGTTCGGGTTCGCTATTGTTTGCCCCATCATCAGGAAAGAGGAATTATGAACGAGATCATGCTGGCAATTGGAGGGCTCGGAACTCCCGAGCTGTTGGTAATTGCGGTGGTAATTTTCTTGTTATTCGGAGCCACCCGGTTGCCGCAACTGGCAAAGTCGCTGGGCCAGAGTAAACGCGCTTTCAAAGAGGGACTGGACGAGGGTGAGAAAGAAGCTCAAAAGGAAGCAAAAGAAAAACAGGCGTAGTTAGTTGCTGCTCTTGCGTGAATACTTCTGCATGCAAATACCTCAGTGGCTTAATGCCTTTTTGCCCATCACCAAAGTTGCCTTAACCGTAAGTGCAAATTCGGCTTCGTGCCTCTCCTCATTTATCAGTCGTGCGATCTCTTTAACGACTTGTTCGTAGTGAGCCTGCGGCAATGTTTCAAGCCAGACCTGCATCAGGAAATCCGCTATCAGAGGCGAACCAAGAAACTTCTCAGATGACTCGTAATCAAATTCCTCGATTTGAGTCCAGCTAGCGATATCTTCAAGCCCCTCTGCGGTCATCTCTTCCACTGAAGATACTGACGGCAACGTCGTGATCAAACTTTCTACATCAGCTTCGTGGTCCAACAGTCCGCAATTGTGGAGCGCCTCCCAGTAGATTGAGAAGAACTCGCCGAAGCTCGAACAGGTGGGGAGGGTAAGCGCGACCGTCGCCTCCGGCGCCGCAACTCTCACCATCTCCGTCAGCATCCCCGGGATGCGTTCACTGTGGACGAGCGAGCCATCGCCAACTACGAAATTGAATTGATTATCCTTAACGGGAAGTTGATTAACTTTCCCCTGGCGAAACTCGGTGTTCAGCTTCAAAGCTGCAGCCTTGGCTCGGGCCAGCTCGAGACTTTCGTTATTTTCATCGAGACAGGTGAACTTCAAAGCCTCGCCGGCTCGCTGCTGAAGCGCGATCGCGTGCCCGCCAGTGCCTGACGCGACGTATAGCGCCCCGCCCTTTTTTGGCAACGTGACATGTTCATCAATCAGCTCGGCAAATCTCTCACCCCAATCTGTGGCGACAAACAGCTCGTGTAGAAATGCCAACTCCTTGTTCGTTCTTGACGTGGCCATTCTCGTAGTAACTGCTCAAGAGTTTCCCTATCTAATTTGACATTTTTCATTTTCCATTTCACTCAGACCGACAGGTCGCGAATGGCAAATGAGAACTGATAAATGATAAATGGAAAACCCTACCGACTACTCGTCCTTAAAGTATTTCCGCCCGCGCAGCGACTCGGGCAAACAAGTCATCTCATCCTTTGCTTCCGGATCGTTATGTACGTAACGATAACCTGCGCCATAACCAACCTGCTTCATTAATAGCGTAACGGCGTTGCGCAGATGGAGGGGCACGGGTTCGCGCGCAGTTTCCGCTGCATCAGCGACTGCGGCCTGGTAAGCATTCTTCACAGCATTTGATTTTGGCGCACGCGCCAGGTAAATGGTGGCCTGCGAAAGTGGAAACAATCCTTCGGGCAAACCAATGAGTTGCACAATGTCGGCTGCCGCCGCTGCCTGCACCATTGCCTGCGGATCCGCAAGGCCAATATCTTCCGAAGCAAGAATACAAAGCCGCCGCGCAATGAATATCGGATCTGCACCACCCTCGATCATCCGCGCCAACCAGTAGAGCGAAGCATCGACGTCGGAATTGCGGAGCGACTTGATTAACGCGGAAGCAAGGTTGTAATGGTCCTCGCCGCCTTTATCGTAAGCATAGTGTGCGCGGCCCAACGCCTCGATGATCGTATCGTTGGAAATTTGTCGTGAGCCTTTTTCATCCGGCGCAGTTGATTCAACTGCGGCTTCGAGTGCAGCCAGGGCAACACGCGCATCGCCACCCGAGGAGTTTGCAACTCGCTCCAGCACCTCTTCAGAAATTACGGGCCGCAGTTTTGCTAATCCTTTCCCGGCATCCGCGAGGGCGCGCTGGAGAATAGTCTTAATCTCATCCGCCGTTAGCGGATTCAGCACGAGGACTCGGCAACGTGATAACAACGCGCCGGTCACTTCGAAAGAAGGATTCTCGGTTGTCGCTCCAATTAGGGTTACTGTTCCATTCTCTACTGCCGGCAATAAGGCATCCTGCTGCCCTTTATTGAAGCGGTGAATCTCGTCGATGAATAGAATGGTGCGTGCGCCAAACTGTCGTTCTCGTCGCGCGTCCGCGATGGCAGCGCGGAGATCTTTGACACCGGAAAAAACTGCTGAGAGTGCCACAAAACGCGCCTCAGACTTTTCGGCAAGCAGACGGGCAAGCGTCGTTTTGCCGGTGCCCGGCGCTCCCCAGAGGATCAATGATGGCAGGTTTGCCGATCCTTCAAGCAGTCGTCTCAGGATACGCCCCTCGCCGACAAGGTGGCTCTGGCCCACAAAGTCAGCCAACGAACGCGGTCGCATTCGATCAGCGAGCGGGGCGGACGGCTCCGCGATATCGTCAGGGGGCGATTTGCTGAAAAGACTTCCTGTGGTTGAATACGCCATGGTCTTAAATCGATAGCCGATTATCGCCGAAACCCGTGTTGCACGCGACTTCCGGTCCGCCCTCGACAGTTTCACCCGGGGTTTTCAACCACTAAATATTCGCGAACTTCCAGGGAACGCCACCCGCGTATTCTTCGTATACTCAGCCGAACGCAGATAACCCGCGTGATTCCAAAGCCAGTAAGCGGGAAGAATTGGGGAGAGAGATAATGAAAGAAGCAACAGACATACTGAGAATAGTGGGAATTATCCTTCTGGGAATTTTTGTTTTGGTGGTAGGCATTCCCCTCGTTTTGACTGCGGCCGGCATCACGCTGGGTATCCTCGGCATTCTCTTCGGCATCGCGGTCATGGTCATCAAACTCGCCGTCGTCCTGGCAATTGGCTACCTGATCCTCGTCGGTATTCGGGCCGTGCTTCGCTAGCCATTTAGTTATGCCTCGTCAGAGGGCCTTACCAAAGCTCTGGCATCAGCTTGCCCGCCCAAGCCCCTTTCCTCTCTTGACCAAAGTGCAATATTGTCTTAGAACTTGGCACGCAACTGAATCCGGGTTTCGAGCTTTCATAACTCAGTATCGACTATTCTGATGCGGTTGGTGATCCGGGAAGAATGACTCCTGAAGCCAGACTCGACAGATTAGAGCGAATTGCGAAATTATTTGTCCGCGCAGGATTCCGTGCGCGTCGCGAATTACGTGATCACGATAAGAAGATAAGCCATCTTGTTGATCTTCAGATACGTAACGAGGAGAAGTTCGGCGACCAGTACGCCAGAATAGGTGAACTCATCGGCCTCCAGAGAGAGAACGAAAACAGATTTGCACAGAATGAAAACAGATTTGTTAAGCTTATCAAATCTCAAGCCGACACGGACCGTCGGCTGGAAGCGTTGATTAATATTGTTAGGAGAGACCATAACGGTGAGGAAGACTGAATGATGACACCGGAGCAGAGATATGATCGACTGGAACGAGTAGCACGCTTGATGTGCGAAGCAGCGTTGCGGTCCAGTCGCGAGTGCCGCAAACAAACTGCTCAGCTCGGTTGTTACGTGGAGGCTCGGAAAGAATATGAAGTTGCAAGGTTGGCAGTCGCCGCGAAGCCGGATGATTCGGTCTCGAGCGAGACATTGCACCGAGCCCGAGAAATCTTAAAAGAGGCTCGCGACGCGCTTACACGTTAAAGCGAAAATGAACTACGTCGCCTTCCTGCATGATGTAGTCCTTGCCTTCTAATCTTGTGAGCCCTTGTTCGCGCGCGCCAACGTGCGAACCGGCGCCCATCAGGTCTTCATAGCTGATCACTTCCGCGCGAATAAAACCTCTTTCGATGTCTGAATGAATCGTGCCGGCGGCTTGTTGCGCCCGTGTTCCCTGTGGAATCGTCCAGGCGCGCACCTCTTTTTCTCCCGCAGTCAGAAACGACATTAGGCCCAACAAGTGATAAGCGCTCTTGATCAGACGATCAACGCCACTGCCTGAAACGCCCAAACTCTTCAGATACTCCGCGCGCTCCTCGAGCGGCAGGGCGACCAGTTCGGCTTCAAGATGTGCGCAGATCACCAAACACTCTGCCGCTTCTTCCGTCGCGATGTCCTCAATAGCCTGGACGCCCGCGTTCTGCTCGGGCTTAGCTAGTGTGTTTTCGTTGACGTTGGCGGCGTAAATCGTGGGCTTCATCGTCAGCAGGAAAAAGTCACGAGCGACAGTGCGTTCTTCTTCGGAAAGGGATACTGTTCGCGCCGACTTACCTTGTTCAAGCACCGGCAACAGCTTCTCCAGCACCACCAGCTCTGCTCGCGCAGTCTTGTCTCCGCCCTTCATGTTCTTCTGCGCTTTTTCACGACGCCGTTCTGCGGTCGCCAAATCGGCGAGCGCAAGCTCAATCTGGATCGTTTCGATGTCACGCGCCGGATCCACGGACCCCTCGACGTGAATAACGCTGGGGTCCTCGAAGCAACGAACTACCTGGACCACGGTATCCGTCTCTCGTATATTCGCGAGAAACTGATTGCCGAGTCCTTCACCTTTTGAAGCGCCACGCACCAGGCCGGCGATGTCCAGGAACTCGACCGTGGCCGGAACGACAACATTCGTTTTCACCAGCTTCGCGAGTGGTTCAAGCCGCTCGTCAGGCACGGCAACGACGCCAACATTAGGCTCGATGGTCGCGAACGGATAATTTGCCGCCAGTGCGGCGGTTTGCGCCGTGAGCGCGTTAAAAAGCGTAGACTTGCCAACGTTGGGCAAGCCAACAATACCTGCTCGTAACATTCGTTGATTTCCTCGACCTTGAAACTACTCGATAATAATTCATGGCGCAAACGCGAGCGCCTTGAACGCAGGCAACTGGCTTGCGTCGCAAACTAGCAGTGTGCGTTACGATTTCGCGTATAATCCCGCCGACATAAATCAAGTCTCTTAATAACAAAAGAAAAGGACCAGACGGGAAAAGGCATTGGTCAAGAGATACTTTCCGTCGCCGATTGCGTGATCATCTCGCTTGCGCTAGTGCTGCTCGTTACTGCCTGCGGTACATTGGTCAGCTACTTTTACGACGAAGGCACTGCTTTCGCTGCCCGACTCTGCGCCGGCGCCTGTATCGGGATTACGGCACTCGGCTTAGGCGGTTTTGTTTTCGCCTCTTTCCTTGGATTGACATCCCTGGCAATCCTCCTCGCGCTGCTCTTAATAGTTTCTTTGTCACTTCTTGAGTTGCGGAATCCGAACCGCAGAGCCGCCATTCAACAAGACCTGCGGGCGACCTATCGCGCGTTTCTTCAGGCATACGTGAATCCCAGCCCTTTACCGCTCGGTTACATCACTTTTTACACAGTCGTGGCAGTCGTTCTCTGGCGGGCCTTTCAACGCGCGATGATCGACGTCCCGGAAGGTATCTTCACCGGAGTGCTGAATAACTTCGGCGACCTGCCGTTTCACCTGAGCGTGATTACGGGTTTTGCTTTTGGAAACAACTTTCCCCCGGAGGATCCAACCTATGCGGGCGTGCGGTTCACCTATCCTTTTCTGACGGATTTCGTCTCCGCGATTTTTGTTCGCTGCGGCGCCGATCTGCGCCAATCGATGTTCCTTGAGAACTTTGTCATCGCCATTGCTTTTGTTGGCTTGCTGCACCGTTGGGCCCTTGAGATGCTGCGCGACAAACTTGCAGCTGTCATCACACCCATATTAGTTCTTCTTAGCGGTGGCTTCGGGTGGATCCTTCTGTGGAAGCAAGTAACCCAAAAGAATGTGGATGGCCTGATCGGAGTCGTCCAGAATCTCCCGCCGTCTTTTACAGTTATTCCGGAAACTACCTGGCGCTGGGGAAATGCGATCTCCACCTTGCTGATTCCGCAGCGTGGGTTTCTTCTCGGGTTGCCGCTCGCCATCATAGTGTTTACGCAGTGGTGGCTCTCCGCGGAGAAACCTGGGGAAGAAAGTAAGGGGGAACAGGGGAAAAGGGGAAAGGGGAAAGGGAAGAAGCAGAAGGAACGAAACGTGGCCGACGTAAACCAAGCACAACCAGCACCACACGAACGCGCATCCGTCTCCCCGTCACCCTTTTCCCCTTTTCCTCCGTCCGTTCGGCGAATGATTGCGGCCGCCGTTGTCGCCGGGCTGTTACCGCTGGTGCATGCCCACAGTTTTGTCGTTGTAATGGCGGTAGGAGCCTGCCTCGCCTTATTGCAACAACGTTGGCGCGAGTGGCTGACATTCTTCGTCGTTGCTTCTCTAATCGCGCTGCCGCAGATGTGGTGGTCAACTCACAATAGCGCCGTCGATGCGGGAAAATTCTTTGCCTGGGAGATTGGCTGGGACCATGGCAAGGATAATCCTGTTTGGTTCTGGCTTAAGAACACCGGACTCTTCATTCCCTTGACGGTTGCCGCGATACTTTGGCGGAGCAAAAAGGAAGCTCTTGTTTCTCGCAGGTTACTGATCTTCTTTTTACCATTTACACTTTGCTTCATCATTCCAAACGTTTTAAAGATGGCGCCGTGGATTTGGGATAACATAAAGGTACTGTTCTACTGGTGGCTAGCGTCAGCCCCATTAGTGGCGCTTTTGCTTGCACGGCTCTGGCGGCAAGGTGGGTTGAAGAGAGCGATCGCGCTGTTGCTTTTCGTTTGCGTCACTCTGGCTGGCGCGTTGGATGTCGCTGCCATTGTATTACGTTCAAGCAAGTACGAAGTATTCAATGCCAATGGGATCAAGTTTGCCGAATTGATAAGGCGGGAAACTGCGCCGCGCGCCATGGTGGTCCATGCACCGGTCCATAATCATCCAGTGTTTTTGACGGGCAGAAGATCGCTGATGGGTTATCCCGGGCATGTTTGGACACACGGACTTGAATTTGCTCCGCGTGAATCCGAGATTCTGAGAGTTTATGCGGGCACGCCGGACGCCGCCGCGATCCTCAGAAAGTATGGCGTCGCCTATGTAGTAGTCAGTCCGCTTGAACGCAACATCATGAATGTGGACGAACGGTTTTTTTCAAACTTTGAAATAGTGGGAGAAGTAGGTGGCTACCGCCTCTACAAAATCACGCACCCTTAAGCAGCGGATTGGCCGGGACAAACCGACAGCTTCGAGCGGTGTGCAGCCGATCGAAGCGTCGGCCAGAGTTGCGATATCCGAACAGACCTGGCTAATCGCCGGCACCGCAATAATCCTGCTGGCCGCCTTTCTTCGACTTTACGATCTCGACTTGGTTCCCCTTCATCATGACGAGGGCGTGAATGGAAACTTTCTTGTCCGGCTGGTGAGGGAAGGGACATACCATTACGATCCGGCAAACTACCATGGCCCGACGCTCTACTACTTCACAGCGGTCTTCCCCTGGATTCTAAGAGCACTGTTCGGGCCCAACGCGCAAGATAAACATGGCCTGACGACAGTGGCGATTAGGTGTATCCCGGCCCTGTTCGGCATTGCGAGCATCGGCCTTGTCCTGACTCTGCGGCGACACCTTGGAACTCTCGCTACTCTTAGCGCGGCTTTCCTCTTAGCCATTTCGCCCGGCGCGGTTTATCTCTCTCGCTACTTCATTCATGAGACGCTGTTTGTTTTCTTCACCCTCGGGATCGTTGTTGCCTCGCTTAAGTATTTCGAGGATCCGCATCCTCTCTACTTGATACTGGCAGCAGTGTCGGCAGCACTACTCTTTGCTACAAAAGAGACAGCGATGATTTCCGCCGGGGTGCTGCTGATCGCTCTGGTCGTGACCAAAGTCTATCGTTGGCTCTGGCAGGGTTCATTGGGAGCGGGCCGCAGTCTCAAGAAAAAGAAGAGTCGTCGTAATTCGGGAAGCGAGGGAAACACGGGTGAGCTTTTTGAGCGAGTCGGCGGCACGACCAGGCTAGCAATTTGGCTGGCGATCGCCTTCGTCATATTCATTGCGGTGAACCTTCTTTTCTATTCATCCTTTTTTACAAACTATCCGCAGGGTATTTATGATGCGCTTAAGACGTTTCAGTTTTGGACGAAGACCGGGAAAGAAGCTCACGTCCATCCATTCCTGACCTATATCTGGTGGCTACTTCTGCAGGAGTCGCCTGTCCTCACATTTGGTTTATTAGGGGCGCTGTTGGTCGTGCTCAAGCCTGCGAAATCGTTCGCTCTCTTCTCGGCGCTGTGGGCCTTTGGACTAATCGCAGCATACTCGTTGATCGCCTATAAGACTCCCTGGCTTGCTCTGAATTTCATTCTCCCGTTGGCACTTACCAGTGGCTTGGCGATCGAATGGTTTTATGAAGAACTTGGCAAATGGGAGATCGGCGCACGTACGCGCTTGTCAATCCTTGTTGGTATCGTGCTCTTAGCAATCGGCCCCCTGCCCGGCGTGGTGAGGGCCTTCGAACAGAAAAAGATTCACTGGAAGACATTCATTCCTGCCTACCAAACAGTCGACCTCAATTTCATCAACTATGACAACGATGATCGCTACTATGTTTACGTTTACGCCCACACGCGCAGGGAAATCTTGAAGCTGGTCGACGAAATAAATACGTTGGCCCAACGCGCGCATCAGGGAGGCGAAACCGGTATCACGATAGTTTCACCCGATTACTGGCCGTTGCCGTGGTATTTGCGCGATTACAAGCGGGTGGGTTACTACGGCCATATGACGCCTTCGACTGAACCCATCATTATTGCCAAACAAAATCAAGCCGCGGAAGTTCAGGCGACTTTCGGTGACGGTTACCAGCAGATCCGCTCGGGTTTTAATGGTGCGGGTAGTTTCCCATTACGACCCGGTGTGGATTTGCTTCTCTATACGCGTCGTGAGCTCGTGCCTTAGATTCGTCGGGATCGCAGTCTCAAGTTTTTCTCAACCACGCCTTGATAGTCTTCGAAGTATTCGTCTACCAGTTGGCGCCGGCGCGGGATCGGTATTTCTCTAGCGAAGAAAGGACGAGGAGGTGGAATGTCGTCGGGCGGTGCAGGGCGGACGAAGCGCAAGACAACAACTTCTTAGGGTACGACTTCCAGCGAGACAAACTGACCTTACGAATGCGCCCGGGGCTGTTTTTGGTTCGCTCTGGTCGTCGGGTTAGCACCTCCCCCCGCTGGTTAAGTCCAGCGTCGCTAACTCGAAAGCGGTTGCTGGCGGGAAGTAACGCCCGCCAGCCGCCGCGGTGATGATGACAATATACAATACGCGTGTAGAAGCATTACCCCACGCGGAAGAAAGGCGGTTGGTGAAATCTGAGCGATTGGCTTGTTCCGTCGCCCTGCGCCAGCCGCCTTTGTTTGAGTATTCTCCGATGGCTTTTCTGCAGATATCGCAGCTTGGCCATAGCATTCTGGACATTGGCGCGATGTGCTAGATTACGCCTGGTTCGACCGCAGCTTGGGTGCGCGACCGCCTAATGCGAAAATCTCGTCCCTTCCTAATCATAGCTGTAGCGCTGCTGGCCGCCGTCGTTGGCGGATTTCTTCTCATGCGCTCCGGTGAAAACGAAGACTCTTTCCCCGTCGCACCCATTAGTCCCTCTTCCGCGTCGCCAGCCGCGGAACCGCTGGGCAAACCGTCGGTAGACGCCGTCGTAACACTCGAGGAATTTGGCGACTATCAGTGTCCACCCTGCGGCGCGCTTCATCCCACTGTCAAAAAGCTAAAGCAGGAGTTTGGCCCCAATCTAAATTTCGTCTTCCGAAATCTACCCCTCGCGACAATTCACAAGAACGCCATGGCCGCCGCACAGGCTGCGGAGGCAGCTCGGGTACAGAATCGCTTCTGGGAGATGCATGACCTCTTGTATGAGAATCAGAACTTATGGAAAGACGACATCAACCCCAGAACCATCTTCATAAAATTTGCCGGCGACCTCGGCTTGGATAATGGGCGTTTCGTTCGCGATATGGACGACAAACAGGTGAAAATGCGAATTGAAGCCGATCAGTTCGCCGCTG
>DASWDX010000394.1:0-7206 GCA_036395055.1 Pyrinomonadaceae bacterium
AGACGTCTCAGGCAAAGGCACCGCCGCCGCGCTGCTGATGTCGTCCCTGCATGCGGCGATTCATGCGCAGACGGGCTCGCATGACACGCTGGTACAAACAATCTCGGCCGTTAATCGTTATCTCGCCGAGAACATTCCGCCGAATCGCTTCGTCACACTTTTTTATGCCGAGCTCGATCCCGAATCAGGCGCCCTCTCTTTTCTTAACGCGGGTCACAATCCACCGCTTATTGTTCACGCCGCGGGCACTGTGGAGCAGTTGGCTTCAGGCGGTTTGCCGTTGGGAATCAAGGCCGATGCCGACTACCGCGAAGGTCGCACACATTTACAATTGGGCGACGTGCTGGTCATTTATTCCGATGGCGTGACGGAGGCGGCTAGTCCGAACGGAGAGGAATTTGGACCAACCAGACTCTACGAAGTAGTTTCACGAAACGTCGATGCTTCGGCAGCCGGAATTCGCGATCGCATCGAGTCGGCGCTGACTAAATTCTCTCAGGGCACTCAGGCGGCTGACGACATCACACTCGTTATCGTCAAGCGCCAGGCAGAAACCAGGCAGCTTTCGATAAGCAGCGCCGCCGGACTCAATCTCTAACCCTTGAGTGCTAGCAAATGAGCGGGGGCAAGCCCGCCTTCCCAACCTGAGAGATCCCTCGTCTTGGTCGGTAGTCTTGTCTTGAAAGACTTTCGCCGAAGCAATCTAAAGTCATCTGCAATCACCTCGTGGTCGGGAAGGCGGGCTTGCCCCCGCTGCGACAAATATAATTCAAACACGCACCTGGGGCGTTGCCCCAGAAGGCTATTACATGTCGCGCCTTTGGCGCTTTCCAAAATCTAGTCATTTGGCTTTCCGGACAGCAACACGTCGCAAGGAAGTGTTTGCGGCCCGCTCTCGTTACAGATTGCGAAAGACGCGCCCGG
Source organism: Pyrinomonadaceae bacterium (assembly GCA_036395055.1). GTDB lineage: Bacteria > Acidobacteriota > Blastocatellia > Pyrinomonadales > Pyrinomonadaceae > PSRF01. Next base: position 925 of record DASWDX010000394.1, read on the forward strand.
ATACATCGTCACGCCCGCAAACTCGCCTTTGGCGTTGATGATGTAGAAGTTGATTCCGAAGTTTGGATTGCCTTTGGTGTTCAGCAGCCGCTTCTCAATTGTGTTTGCCTTAATACGGCGAAGAGCTTCCATGCCCGCGTCTTTCGGATGACGGCCGTGGCGCATTTCCTCGACAATTAGAAACGAACAGAGATTGTAAAGATTTGCTTCACCACGGCCGGTTGAACCGGCGGCGCCGACCGCCCCGTCAACATAAAGTCCCGCGCCAAGAATCGGTGAATCGCCGATGCGACCCGGGATTTTCCAGGCCAATCCGCTGGTCGTAGTCACGCCGCAAATTTCACCTTTCGAGTTGAGGCCGTCGCAATTGATCGTGCCGTAGTAATGTTCGCCATCGACCAGCCCTTCTTCCACCATCTTCAATCCTTCTCGACGCCAAACCTGCGCGCGCGCTTTCGGATTGAGGTAGTGAGCGGGATCGGTCCGGCGCTTCCACTCGAGCCAGAGCTCGCGCGAATGATCCGTGTTTAGATCGTTTTCAATCTTGAAACCCATGTTGCGCGCGAAAGTCTGCGCGCCCTTCCCGACCAGTAGATGATGATCGGTATTCTCCAGCACCGCCTTAGCCACCAGTGACGGAGTGCGCACACCCTCGAGCGCGGCAACTGCGCCGGCGCGTTTTTTCGGCCCGTGCATACACGATGAGTCCAGCTGCACTACGCCGTCTGCGTTAGGTAAACCGCCGTAACCGACGCTATCGTCGAGCGGATCAAGCTCCACAATGTTCACCCCGGCGATCACCGCGTCGAGCACATCAGCCCCTTGCGTGATCATCGTGAACGCCTTTTGCACGGCCGTTACATTCCCATTGTGTCTGAACTTATTCCCATTCGCCGAAGAAATAACGATTGGTTTGGCAGGACTTTGCACCAGGATGTTTGGAAACTGGAGCACCGATGATTTGGTGCCGGCCAGTGTAAGTCCGGCAACGGCGCCGGTACGCATGAAGTCGCGGCGTTTGATTGTCTTAGTCATGGATTTTCTCATGGAAAAAGTGCTATTTCGATTGAGCCAGAGGATTGGCCGTATTAGAGGGATCAGACACCTCTCTTACTCGGGCAATGCAGTCCTCAAGCTTTGAAGTAATCTCATGTTCCCAAAATCTGATGACTCTCCAACCCTCGCGCTTGAGTTCTTTGTTAACCTTCCTGTCTCGGGCGCGGTTACGTTCAATTTTTGAATGCCAGTAAGATTGATTGCTCCTAAAAGCTTCTTTTGCTCTTTTACCCCAGCGGTAACCATGCCAGAACTCGCTATCAACAAATATGGCTATTTTTGCAGAGACTAGGACATAATCAGGTTTACCAAAAATCTTGTACTGCTTTCTATACCTAAATCCGGCTTTCCACAGAGCTGACCCCAACTGTCTTTCAATAACAGACCCACTGGAGCGAACCCGAGACATTGTGTAGTGAATCTGTTCGGGCGTTGGCTTCATCACCGGGTGGATCTTCTTGAGGCCTTCGAAACCTTGGCAGCTGTTTCACCAGTCTCCTCCGTTAACGCCTCAGTGGGTACTTGTCCGCCAGCTCCTTCAAAGCGCTGCTGGGCGAGATGTTCTAGACGACGAGCTTGCGTGACAAGCGTTCTGCGCAAACCTTTGGAGACATCGCGCTCGCTTATGACACGGGCAAGAGCAGCAATCGTCGAGGCTCTCCTGGCAATTCGTACATCAGGATGTTTGCGATTTTCGTAAATCGAATTCGGGATGATCTTGCTGCGAAATGAAGGGGGTAAATCGATTGCGGGTTTTTTGGGAATATCTTTTTCGTTTAAGACAGCCTTCAACTGTGAATCTTTGAGAACTTTCTGAAATACGGTGTATTCCGTAGCGGCTAATCGATTAGAAATCTGATTCTTTGAAAGTCTACCCGGATAAATTGGCCACACTTCAATTTCAGCCACCTCGAAGGGGTCGAGCACGTTCATCGCAACGGCATCGGTCCGTTGATTGGTTAGATGTCGACCAATCCTCGCACGCAGTTTTTCTCGCGTTTGCCCTACATAAATAGGCTCACCGTCATAATCGTAAAATGCGTAAACGCCGTATTGGGCGTTGCCGATTATGCGATTCCTAGGATCAGTCTGATTGAGGAACTGGGAAATTTCTCTACGGATTGCCGCAACATCGTGAGGAACAATTGAATCAGGCGACAGCAGCTTCTTTCTTGACATTGGTACGGAGCGAGTCTTCTAGGCAGATCTCTTGAAGAACTGGATTTAGATAGTTTCGCGCGATCCAACGAATCACCGGCACACAAACAGCGTCTCCGAATCCGAAGAGCGCCTGATTCACTGGTGAGTCGATTTTATAGTTTCCGGCCCCCATTAGCCTAGCGCATTCTCTCGGAGTCAGAAGTCTAACGAAAAATCGACCTTTGCCGGCCTTAAAGAGTATCTGCCTGCCGCTGCCACCGCGAGGTGTCCTTAGACACCCCGCTAGACCATCGATTCGGAGTTCGGCCATCGATCTGGAATTTCTTATTCTGCGAAACACCGTTCCGTATGACCAATTCTCTCCTGAGATCATGCGATCTGCAATGCTTCGATGTCTCTGACTCATCTGGTTAAGTAAGTACTCTGATCGTTCTGCGCTCCACCACTCCGGCGCGGACTCAGGAAGCGGTTCGAGGATATCCGTAAGTTGCAGCCGCCTCTTGCGAAGGCGGGGAAGACTTCGGATAGTCCAACCAATCTGAGGATTTGAGAGAATGAAATTTGACAACGAAGGCGGCCTTAGCTCACTGTTCGCAAAAAGATGTTGTTCCGGCCAGTTTGCCCCTTTTTCTTTCAAGATCCCGACGACGAAGAGTCGTTTGCGACTTTGTGGAACGAAAAAAGCGGCATCGACAATAAAAGGATCAACTGAGTATCCAATTCCATTCAGAGCCAGCAGAGCTTTCTTGAAATCTTTGCCCCCGTGCGAGGTCAAAAATCCCGGTACGTTTTCAACGAGGACTAGCCGCGGTTTCCTCTCTTCCATCTTATTTAGAAGACTCACAAAGCCCCAAAAGGCAGAAGAGTGTTTACCCGCTAAGCCATTTCTGGCTCCGGCTAGCGAGAGGTCGTTGCAAGGGAACGAGGCTGTAGCCAGCGTCACGGTCGGAATCGTTACAACCGGAATCTTATGTATGTCTTCCTGCAGGAAAAGATCATCCTCAGCTCCGAAATGAGCCTTGTACATTTGCAACTTTTGTTCATCGATATCGTTAGCGAAAGACGCGGACCACCCTTCTTTCTCAAGACCTATTCGCATCAAGCCTATGCCCGCGAAAAACTCAGCAAAGGTCTTTGAGTCAAGAGTTGGTGGAATTAGGGGCCTCTCGTTGCCTTCAATTTCGGGTGAAGGTTCACTTGAGCGAGCTGAAAGATTTCGATCGGTCATTTCTATGTTTAAGCTTTTATACAGGTGACACAGGACTAGATTGGATTATCTTATGCTTTGCTGCTCTATATCAACTAGTTGGCAAATCTTCTTCCATCGCTCTTGATACAAAATAACTGGCTATCAAGACACGTCTCCGAGGCATTCAGTTTCCAGGCTTTCCTTAATTCTCTCGGCCGTTTTTGGGCCAATGCCATCAACGAGATCAAGGCCGCCACCGGCGACGAACTTCTTAAGATCATTGCGGGATGAAACTTTGAATTTCTGATGAAGCGTAGCCGCCGTTTTGGGGCCTATGCCCGGAATCTCCAACAAGTCGAGCACCGTCTCCGGCGTTTCTTTAATGATTCGTTCCCACGCGTTAAACGTACCGCGGTCGAATAGTTCCATTATCTTACCGGCGATCGCTTTGCCCACTCCGGGGATCGCTTGCAAACCCGCGACACCCTCCTCGGCGGCAATCTGCTCTAAAGGCTTGGGCCAGGTTTCGATTGCTTCGGCTGCGTTTCGATATGACCGCAATCGAAACGGATCGTCGCCGCGAATATCCATGAGGGCGGCCAGGCGATAAAATCTTCGCGCAATTGATTCGTTGTCCACTCTGTCATTCCGAATAACGAAGGGCGTGCCGAAACTGTGTAAACGGGAATACGTAGTCTACGTCGAGACTAATGGCGAAATCAAAGATCACAAATCATAAACTGGCAGAAGACCCGTGTTATGCTGCACTTAAATTCCGTTCAGGAGGTCGCGAAATGAACTCAGCGAGAAGACAATGGCTGGTGGGCTTCTCCAACCTCGGCGCCGGAGCGATCTTGATCGGCTGTAATAAAGCCGGAACCTCCGGGTCAAACGAAACAAGGGTCGAAAAGGAAGGCGAAGAAGCCGAAGTTACGGCCACTGAAGACTTGATGCGCGAACACGGCATACTCCGCCGCATCTTGCTTGTGTATCAGGAAACAGCAACCAGGCTGAGCGGTAACGCTTCGATCCCACCGGAGCCACTACAGAAAGCCGCTAAACTGTTTCGCGTCTTTGGCGAGGAGTATCACGAAAAGAAACTTGAAGAAACTTACATTTTTCCCGCAGTCAAAAAAGCTGCTGGAGAAGCGGCGGGCTATGCCGATGTTTTGATCGCTCAACACCAGCGCGGTCGCGAAATAACCGACTTCGTTCTCGCCGTCACTGCGGGCCCGAAAATGTCTACAAGCAACCTTAAATCATTTGTTGCGGCGCTCGAATCCATGGTGCGCATGTACGAACATCACGCTGCGATTGAAGATACTGTCGTTTTTCCCACCTGGAAGGAGACTCTCAATTCAAAACAGCTCGATGACATGAATGAAAAGTTTGAAGAGATCGAACACCAGCAGTTTGGCGAAGACGGTTTTGAGGATGCCTTGGAACAGATCGCGCAAATCGAACAGAGTTTAGGCTTGAGCGACCTGACGCAGTTTACCGCGCCGGCCCCGCCAACTGCGGGATGACAAGTTGTTTACGGTGGCAGCACTCATCGAGAGACTTCACCAGGTCTTGCCCGCGCAACCCCGGTTGTTTCTTCCTCGTTTGGTCCAGGGAAATAATCTTCGCGTCAGGATCGATCAAGACAAATGCTTTGGCATTACGCCACGAACATTGTACCGGTGCCGCTGTCGGTGAAAATCTCTGTGAGTAGGGCATTGCGCGTAGTACCGCTGAGAATGTGAGCACTGTGCACGCCGCGCCGGAGTAGTGCGGTAATACTCTGAAGCTTGGGAATCATTCCGCCCGTTGCCGTACCATCATTGATCATCGCTTCCGCTTCATCCGCTGTAAGTCGCGAGAGCTTCGTGTCAGGCTCACCTCGACGCAGGTAGATGCCGTCAACGTCGGATAGCAGAATCAGCTTTTCTGCTTTCAACTGCGCGGCAATTTCTGCGGCTATCGTGTCGGCATTGATATTGAAGACCGTGCCTTCGGCGTCCGCTCCCAGCGAAGAGATGACCGGCAGATAGCCCTGGTCAAGCAACACAGTCAGCAGGCGTGAATTGATTTCCACCACGTCGCCAACGTGGCCGAAGTCGATTTGAGAACGTTCGCCGGTTTCGCGATTCAAGATCTCTTTAGGCGGTCTTCGTTTCGCGTGCACGATGTTGCCATCAACTCCCGAAAGGCCCACCGCTTCAATTCCCCGATTACGCAGGGCAGCAAGGATGTCGGTGTTTATTTTTCCCGCGAAAACCATCTTGGCCATTTCCAGGGTCGCATCGTCAGTAACGCGCCGGCCTTCGATGATTGTCTGCTCGACCCCCATCCGCGACGCGAGTTCGCTCAATTGTTTCCCACCGCCGTGGACGACGCAAATTCGTATGCCGACCTGGTGCAACAAGGCCAGCTCTTCGGCCAACGAGCTTAGGTTTTCCCGATCTTCAGTGGCCTTTCCGGAAAGCTTAACGACAAAGGTCTGACCCTGGAAACGTTGGATATAGGGCAGCGCCTCGCGCAACAAATCGAGACGCAACTGATTGCCGACTTCGTAGGTGTTAGTCATCTCTTTTTGGGCCGCGGATCAACGCGGATATTCGCGGCTCAGATCAACATGAATCGGGAACGTATTTGCTCATATCCGTGTTATCCGCGTTTATCCGCGGCTATGCTTCTTTCGCCAGCAGACTTGCCATGATGGCTTTCTGCACGTGCAAACGATTCTCTGCTTCATCAATCACGACCGAAGCCGGCGAATCAATAACGCCGTCAGTGACGATCACATTGCGTCGTACTGGCAAACAATGCATGAAGATCGCCTGACCTCTTGATGACTTCGTGCGCGCCATTTTTTCTTCATCGACAATCCACTT
>DASWDX010000395.1:0-3861 GCA_036395055.1 Pyrinomonadaceae bacterium
TCAGGTGTTTTGACTTCAGTGCACGCCTTTGCGACCGATCCCAAACGCGGCATCTTCATTTTAGCTTTTCTGGTATTTGTAATCGGCGGTTCGCTTTTGCTTTACGCGTGGCGCGCGAAACAGGTTGGGCTTGGTGGTAAATTTGAACTGATTTCACGCGAGTCGTTGCTGCTTTCAAACAATGTTCTCCTTGTAGTCGCGGCAGGTTCAGTCTTGCTGGGCACACTCTATCCGCTAATTATTGATGCGCTTGGATTAGGCAAGCTTTCCGTTGGCCCACCCTACTTTAACAGTGTATTTGTGCCCTTGATGGTGCCCGCTGTATTCCTGATGGGCATTGGACCAATCGCCCGCTGGAAGAAAGCGAGTCTTCCGGAATTGGCGGTGCGTCTGCGTTGGGCTTTCCTGGCAAGCGTGGTGACTGCTCTGATCCTTCCGTTTGTCCTGGGACAGTGGAAGGCTCTCGCCAGTCTGGGATTGATGTTGGCACTTTGGATTGTGACGACCGCCCTTCTCAATATTTGGGAGCGCGTCAAAACCACGTCGGGGCAAGTCAGTGTCTGGCAAAAGCTCGGGATGCAAACCCGCAGTTATTACGGCATGCAATTGGCCCACGCGGGCGTTGCGGTTTTTATTGTCGGTGTAACCATCGTCACTGCCTATCAGTTGGAGCAGGATGTGCGTATGGACGTCGGCGACACAGTCAGTGCCGGGGGTTATACCTTCCGCTTCAATGGCATAACCAGAATTGCGGGACCTAACTACGAGGCGAATCAGGCTGAGATCGAAGTCAGCCGCAACGGCAAAGTAGTTAACAAACTATATCCCGAGAAGCGCTCCTATACGGCGTCAGGCAACGCCATGACTGAGACGGCGATTGATAGCGGGCTCTTTCGAGATCTCTACATCTCGCTCGGTGAACCGGTGAGCGGGGGCGCCTGGAGCGTCCGCGTTTACTACAAGCCTTTCGTATCCTGGATTTGGGGCGGCGCCGTGCTGATGGCAATGGGTGGAGGCCTGGCGCTCAGTGATCGCCGTTATGCGCTCGCCGCTCGGAAGCAGCGCGAGGCGCTGGCGCAAAAGAGTCAACAACCGATTCCTGCGGTGGCCATGGCAGCGAAAGAAGTATGACCAGATTTGTAATACCGCTCGTTCTCTTCATCGCGCTGATTGTGTTTCTTGCCATAGGCCTAAGACATGATCCGCACGAAGTTCCGTCCCCGCTAATTAACAAGCCGGCACCGGCGTTTCAGTTGGCTCAGCTCAGGGAACCCTCGAAACGTTTTTCGGCGGAGGAGATGCGCGGCAAAGTTTGGCTATTGAACGTATGGGCGTCATGGTGCATTACCTGTCGCGATGAGCACCCGCTTTTACTCGAATACGCGCGCTCAAAGGCGCTGCCGATTTACGGTCTAAACTACAAGGACAAACGCGAGGACGCTTTGTCGTGGTTGGGCGAACTGGGTGATCCTTATGTATTGAGCGTGTCGGACCTGGACGGACGGGTGGGAATAGACTACGGAGTTTACGGCGCGCCGGAAACTTACCTGATTGATCGCAACGGCGTCATTCGCTTTAAGCAGGTCGGTCCGGTAACACCTGACATCTGGGAGCAGAAGATCCTTCCGCTGGCAAAGGAACTAAACAAATGAAGCCGCCGGTAACAGAGTTCGCAAGACATAAGCAAAGAAACGCAAAACGAAATCGTTTGCGCAACTTTGCGCAACCCATGATGGTCTTTGTGCTTCGTGGTCGGACGAATCCTAAAATGAAACGAACGGCCCTATTGCTGGCAATCTTCTCGTGCCTTTCGTTTTCCAGTGTGGCGAAAGAAGCACAACCGTCCGCCGCGGACCCGGTGCTGGAAGAGCGCGTGATGAAGCTCTCCAAAGAACTGCGCTGTCTTGTCTGCCAGAATGAAACGCTTGCCGACTCGCGCGCCGACCTCGCAGAAGACCTGCGGGGTCAGATTCGCGAGCAGATGAAAGCCGGCAAAAGCGACAAAGAAATCATTGCCTATCTTACTGACCGTTATGGCAAGTTTATTCTCTACAATCCACCGGTTGATCCAACCACGTATTTGCTTTGGTTCGGCCCGTTTATTCTCTTACTCGCGGGCCTTGCGCTTCTCTTTCGCTACTTGAAACAGCGTAAAGAATTGATTACCGAACAACCTCTCTCCGCAGACGAGCGTCGTCGCGCGGAGGCTCTGCTGAAGACTATCCCTGGGAAAAAAGTTGCATGATACTTTTTTGGCTCTTATGCGCCGGCATGGTAGCGATTGCTCTGGCATTCGTCCTTCCGCCCTTGCTCGAGCGCGCCCCTAAAAATGCCGCAGACGGAAAGAAGGAAGCCAACCTGGAGATCTATCGCGATCAACTTTCCGAGTTGGAAGCTGATTTGCGAAACGGCATCATCAGCCCGGAACAATATCAACAGGATCGGGATGAAATCGAGCGACGCCTTCTTGACGATGTGGCTCTGGCGGACGAGTTAACCCAAACGAAAACAAAATCGATGGCATCCGGCAGAGGACCGGCTTACGCGGTCGCGCTTGGCGTACCCGTTATCGCTGTGGCTTTGTATTTGCTGTTAGGGAATTCTGCCGTCTGGTCTGGCGCGGCCACAACCGCGCCGCAAGCGCCATTTGCCGGCGGGCCCCAGGGTAACGGACAAATGTCACAGCCGGCGATCGAGGCAAACGTTGCATCGCTCGCGAAGCGTTTGGAACAGAATCCTGCTGACGTTGAAGGATGGATTATGCTCGCGCGGTCCCAGATCGCTTTGCAGAAATACGCAGACGCTAGTAATGCTTACGCGAAAGCAACAACGCTGAAAACTAATGATGCCGACCTCCTGGCCGACTATGCTTTTGCGATGGCCATGGCTAACGGCCGGCAGCTTCAGGGCCAACCATTCGAGATAGTCAGGAAGGCTTTGCAGATAGAACCGCAAAACGTGAAAGCCCTTGAGCTGGCGGGCTCTGCAGAATTCGAGGCTAAGAACTACAAACGGGCAATTGATTACTGGCAGAAGGTATTGGCTAAGACACCTGTGGATTCCGAATTAGCCCGAACGGTGACACAAAATATCAACGAAGCGAAGACCTTAGCCGGAACGAGCGCTAAATAATCAGGTTAGAATTGCTGCAGCAATTGAGAATGAGGAGATAAGTTAATGTCAGAGGCAAAGAGAAAGGTTGTTGACTGCCGACTCTATCCAAGTGAGAAGGGTTGCACGCTGAGCATCGAAGGAACGGAAGACGAAGTGCTCGAGGCTGCGACGCAACACGCAGTTACCGCACATGGACATACAAACAGCCCGGAATTGCGCGAGCAGTTACGAGCTCTGCTCAAGGACGCTGACGAGTAAGGCGATTCGCAACTAATTCCGGAAAACAATGACACGAGATAATCTGCTCTTCGCAATCATCGGTGTGCTCTTTGGTTTCATCGTTGGTTTTATCTTTGCCAGCACTATGAACCAGCGCTATGGACCCGGTGCGCCTGCCGCTGTTTCGAGTGGGCAGCTGCCCGCAGATCATCCAGCTGTTGGCCCAAACGCCGGCAGTCAAAATTCAGGCGGCATGCAGGCAGAGATCACGGCGCAACTTGAAAAGGCCAGGAGCGATCCGAAAAACTTTGAGGCGCAGATCAAGGCAGCTGAGCTCTACTATCAGATTCAACGATACGATCCGGCAATTGAGTTCCTGCTGAAGGCCAATCAATTGAAGCCCGACGACTATCAAACTCTGGTAGCCCTGGGCCTCGTGAATCTTGATGCCGGCCATTACGACATTGCCGAAAAATGGTATCGAGCCGCGCTCTTAAAAAAGAGTGACGATGTAGTTACGCTCTCAGG
>DASWDX010000396.1:0-29308 GCA_036395055.1 Pyrinomonadaceae bacterium
CAACGACGACCAGACAGTTTTGATCGCCTCGATAAGCTGCTGATCGTCTCGAACGTTCGGAACCGTTGTATACAACCCGGCGCCGCTAAAGTTTGGCAAGTCTTCGGAGTTGGAAGAGCTGCGGACAAACAAACCCTTGCCGTGAAACTGTCGATGTACCCGGCCGAGAATCTGCGCACGCAAGGTCTCGTCAAATTTTCCCTGCTTGATGCGTTCTCGTAAACCGACGAGCTGCTCCCGCCGGTAGGCCGGATCGTGCACAAATTTTTGATCATTCAGCAGCCCGAATATCGCATCGTCGAGCTTGTTCGCCCGGAGAAATAGGTCGTAGTAGTAAAAGGGAATAGTAAAGCCGTTTGGAACCACGATGCCGGGCAAACGGGCGTTCATCACCTCGCCGAGATTTGCCGACTTGCCACCATAAGCTGTCGCCGATTGCGATCGCTGCTGAACAAGCCCGAGCAGGCGCTTCTCGGAAAGGTTGAAGCGCGGCTTCATCACGTCCAGCCGTTGCGCCAGCCGGCGTTGATATTCGCGCAACTGATCCACGTCTGCACGTTTGATTGTGTAGCCATCGCGCTTTGTCTCAAACGCTACCCACCAACCATCGTATTGCTTCAATAACGTCTGGGCGTTTTTGATATAGGCGTTAGGGATGCCCCAGCCTTTTGCCAACAGGTTGATGTGCGAAAGCGGAGTTGAAGGATGCGATGTGATCACACCGGCGACCGGCGGCAGTTGGACCGGCACTTCATCGAGCACGAGTATTTCGTTGAAGCCAATTTCGACGTGCTCGTCGAGTTTGGGAATGACGTGGATCCGGCCCAGCCCCCTGGCCACATTTAGCGCCTGATACTCCTGTTCCTTCGCAATGTCGCTTTGCAAAACACGCTCGAGTCCTGCGATGTTGCGGGATTCGTCATCCTGGCGAATTGAATTTGGCTTAAAGGCGACGGGGACGAAGAAGCTCGCCGCAATCACCTCAGCGGTGAGCTTTATCTGATCGGCAGGAATCAGATCTCCCTCCCAGAATTCAAACGTCCAGCGTTCCAGCGGCGACTGATAAGCGATGGTTCCAAGAATGAAACGGCGATTTGGTTTCAGATAATTGTTCTCAAAAAATTCACGACCGCGCTCGAGCGAAAGATAGGTTCCGTTTACGAAATCCTTATGAAACACGTAACGCTTCGTGTTGACGTAATAAATCTTGTTCTGATCCTTGCGATCGATAATGAAGAGCAGGTGTGGCAACGCATACGGAGTCTCCCGATCGTAGGTTACCGCCAGCGAGTCAAACTCAGCCTGGGAACGGATTGCCGGCAATGAACGCCGTGAATCGGTTTGCACGGCAGCTCGTTGGGTTACGCCAGCAGAAGCGAGGATCAACAGAGTCCAAACGATTAGTGAGAGATTTCTAAAAAGCATTAGTCAGCTATCCTTGAATTAGATCTTTGCTCATGCGCTGGAGCAATTCTACCAAATCATCAATGTGCCGCCGCTCGGTGAGGAAGCTATTGATGTTCACACGCAGGGCCCGCCGCCCATTGAGCACTGTCGTCGTAATCCACGCTTCACCGCTACGCTCAATCTTCTGTTGTAGTTTCTGTTGTAAACGATCCTGTTCGACGCATTCGATATTGTCTAAACCCGGTGGCCGAAATTTGAAACAGCAAACCGCCGTCTCGACCTCACCGACACGCTGGAATTCAGTTAATGCGTCGAGGCGGCTTGCCAGATATTGTGTTAATTCTATCTGCCGCTCTATCTCGCTTGCGTAACCCTGTCTGCCCATAAACTTCAGCGCCATCCAGAGTTTCAACGCACTGAAACGGCGCGTGCCCATCTGACCGTAGCGAAAAAAATCAAACTCGACATCCGCGCCACCGCGGTCTTCGTTCAAATACTCAGGTGTGATGTCAAACGAATCGCGCAATACGCGGCCCCCATCGCGCACCAGCACGGCACCACACGCGAACGGCACAAACAACCATTTGTGCGGATCGAAGGTGACTGAATCAGCCAGCTCGATGCCCTGCAGTTTGCCGCGATGTTTTTCCGAAAATGCCAACGCACCTCCGTAGGCAGCATCGACGTGATACCAACAATTATGTTCCCGCGCTATCGCCTCCAATTCCCGGAGCGGATCAATCACTCCGGTGGAAGTGGCGCCTGCTATTCCGATCAAACAGCAAGGCGTGCAACCCGCTTTACGATCCGCCTCGATCTGCTTTTGCAGCGCGTTGGTGCGGAGGTGAAATCGTTCGTCGGTGGGAATCTTGCGCAAGCTGTTGCGTCCAAGACCGAGAATGTCAACGCTCCGCTCGATTGAAAAGTGACACTGCTCGGAGGCATAAACCGTCAGGTCGCCGGGCGCCGATCTTAGTCCATCCAGCACGGCCATTTGTTGCGCACGGTCGCGAGCACACTTGAGTGCAATCAGGTTGGCTTCGGTGCCACCGCTCGCCAACACGCCAAAGCTCTGCGGCCCATAGCCAATTAACTCACATAACCAGCGAACCACTCGCGCCTCGATCATTGCGGACGTTGGACCATTGCGCCACGCACTGGCATTTTGATTCAGTGCCGACGCTAGCGCGTCTGCCCACACTCCGATTGGCAGCGGCGTCGGATTAAACTGACCGTAGTAACGCGGGCTGGGAACGTGCATCGCGTGGAGTACCACATCCTGCGTAAATCGCTCCAGGATTTCCGCGGCTGTTATTCCCTGCTCGGGCAAAGGCTCCTCAAAAAGTTTCTCAAGCTCCTGAGGCGTGGCTGTGGAAGTCACTTTTCTTGACTCGAGACTGGCAGCGTATTCGGTGATGATCGCCGTTACAGCGCGCCCCAGACGCTCATGTTGTTCAACGAGTTGTTCAGTTAATTGCCCCGCCAGGTCGTCAATCATATAAACTCACGAAGAATGGAATTGAATGCACGGAAGTCTTAGCATCGCACGCGCAGTCAAAACGGACAAAGCCGCGGCGCCTGACCGGGACATGTGCTGAACCATCACGCCCAGCCAGGCATTAGAAAGTCGCTACCGCGGCAAAATCTATTAGAACAATGTGCGGTAAATCCGCTTTGGATGGTTCTGCCATTCATGGCTATATCAATTCTGCCGCCAGGCGGCTGACTTCCATGAATCCAATGCTTGCAACAAGACAATTTAGAGAAACCCTGGAAAGCGAAGCGACTGCTTACGGCATAACCCTTTCGACCGCAGCACTCGAAGCGTTGTCAAAATATTACGAACTGCTCAACGCCTGGAACTCGCGTTTACATCTGGTCGCGCCATGTTCGCCCCAAGAGTTTGCCACACGTCATGTGCTCGAATCACTAATGCTGCTCAAGTACCTTCCGCGTGATGCCACCCTTGCTGACATCGGAACCGGTGCCGGGCTTCCTGGATTTCCCTGCTTAATTGTCAGGCCAGATCTTCGCGCTGTTCTGATCGAGGCATCTCAAAAAAAAGGAGTGTTCCTTCGCGAAGCATTGACAAGAACCGCAACCTCCAAACAAGCCTCGGTGATCGCCTCGCGGTTTGAGGACATCAACCCACCTGCGGTTGGTTTTGTTACCTGCCGCGCCCTGAAGCGCTTTGAACAAATGCTTCCACGCCTTTTGGAATGGGCGCCGGCGAACGCGACGCTGTTACTTTTTGGCGGAAAACGACTGGCGCCACTCATCGAAACGCTGGGCTATAGCAGTACAGCGGAGCTAATACCACAGTCAAAAGGGCGATTTCTCTTCGTCGTTAAGAAGGAATAAAACTTCGTTGCTCTTTATCGCAAGGGTGGGTTTGCGCTTGGACTGACAGGCCCGGACGGGGTTGTTTGCTTCTGGAGATTACTGTCGCTGCCGAGTAGCAAAGCTACCAGGGCAAAAACCGCTTGGGGTCTTAAATTCGCTTTCTCTGTGGCAAGAACCGAAGTCCGATGCGACGCCCTACACCAGAGTCAAAAAGGCCGACTCTTTACGGCACTACGTCGAGACCAATCAATTGTTGTCCTGAGATAACGAATTCCGCGGGCGGCAATTCCATCTCATAAACAGCGGACAATACAGTAGGCGTGTAGCCCCCTGAGTTTCTGTCGCTGTTGAGCGTAGCCACTACGGACGGAGGCAGGTTTGGGAGTTCGTTGGTGCCGATGACGGCGCCGGGCGTGATGCGAAAGAGCTTCACATAAAGTCGATCGCTCTTTTTCACTTTGTTTATTGCCTTTACCAGTTGGCCCAGATCCTGAGGCACAAAAGCTTTGGCGGCAGAACCTTCCTGAAGCGCTCCGCCGTCGCCTACGAAAACGAGCAACTGGCCAGGAGTGGCATCTTCAGGAATCTGCACCGGGATGCGCTGAACAAACTGCTTGCCGGATTCCGTCCGGACGTAGGCTTGGATCTCGATCTTTTCGCCGCGTCGTGCCTCCGTTTTGCTGAGCGCGATTCGTTCCAGCGTGCCCGCATACTTGGTATCGGCAGAAGAAATGTCGAGCGACACGCCTTCGATCTGAACATCATCGAAGCCACTGCCAAGCAGCGAGCTAATTGGCCCGGCAACTGAACCGGCGGCAAGGATGGGTGAATTGCCGGCCGAAAAACGACGATCCACCTCGATTGGTTCCTGACCCTTAACGTTAATCGCGCCCTTTATTGTAATCGTGGAGTCGCCGAGCGCACGCTCGCTGGAAGTAATGGTGTTGAAGACGGTGATGTTCAGCAGCAACGGCGTTAAGAACGAGTCGTTCGCGATTTCGTAAGAATAGGTTTCGCTGCGATCCCGGCTCGTGTGCAAGTTGATCTTTACCGGAATCATCTTAGGGGCCTGGCCCAATTGACCAAAGACTCCGGAGGCGCGGTCCTGAGAGATAGAGCCCATCATCGCGCCAGGGATCGACAACTTGAAAGAATTGTTTACATTCGCAACAACAGTAACGACTGCGGTCTCGCTCATCGGCATATCGGAAGCGCCGAGACTAAGAAACGGATGGCCAAAAGCGTAAATACGATCGCCATCCCGAAAGGTAACCGTGCCGGCTGCGGCGATAGAGTAGTCGCCACGAACCAACTGCACGCTGACCGAAGTTCCAGGAGTTAGTGTCTTCTCAGTGGCTTTTTCGAGCGGCGTGATCGCCGCCGAACCCCCGGCGCCTGAAACGGGTAGCAGTCCGTTGGCCATCAGCTGCGGCGCAAACATCGCCAGCGATTCCTGACTAATCCCGCTGAAAACTACCGGAGTCGCAATGGGAGTCATCTGTTGCCCCATTAGGGGCATGAGACGAGAGCCTTCAGAAACTGGAGCAATAAGTGAAGTGGAACCGACAGCTGGCTTGGGCAGGGTTGCTTTCCATTCTGTTGAAGCAAGCTGAGCAAACGAAACGGCGCGCGGTTCTTTTGGACGTTGCGTCTGAATTGTCGAACCTTTCTCAAAAATATCAATCATCTGCTGGATGGGAGTTATGCCGGCGATCGGTTCTTTGGAAAACGGGAAACTGAAAGCGATGGCGCCGACCAGGCGATTGTCGATGTAGACTGGCGAGCCCGACATACCGGCGAAGACGCCGGTCTTCTCAACGTTTGAGCCGCTTAGTTTAGCGATGATTGACGACTGTCGCGGTCCCGGAAAACCAGGCAATACGCCGAGTATTTCAACTCCAAACTCCTGCGCCTCCGTGCCTGCGAAAACGGTCCGAGCAGTTCCCTTCATCCCCGGCCGCAAATCCTCGAGCGCAAACAGGCGTGGATCCCTGACAGTCGCGTTAACCACCGGCTTTTGCGCGACGGAAATGACACTGGCAGCCGCCATGACAATCGTGAGGAGAAGAATTTTTGTCAAACTTTTCATTAAGAATAACCTCTGACTATTTACTACACTCGACCCGGCCAGCCCTCCAGCTGACAGTCGGGGCAACGTGACTATAGCTTTCGTCCCGAAACCGGTCAAGGCAGTTGTCGAACCAAACGAATCGTCAACTGAACCTGAGATCGATAGGTGAGCCAGGCTCGTCGCAAATCAGAGTTCTTTTTTACCTGCAGGGTTGCTTCAGGAGAGACGCCATCGCGATTTGGCCGCTGATTCCTGCCACTTGCCATAGCAGATGGATGAGCGTGACTCCCTGGTTGAGCCTCTGTGACCCACGCGATACCGCAGGATGGTACTGACAGTTTCGTCGTAACATACTAAGATTCCTTTCCATGGATTCAATTGCAGGTTTCATCCTCACCGGCGGACAGTCGCGGCGCATGGGTACTGACAAGTCGCGTCTAATGCTTGGAGGTCGGAGCTTTCTGGAGCACATTGCCGGGGAGCTCTCCCTTGTTACATCCTGCGTAACCGTGGTCGGAAACGATACTGCAGCACGCCAACTCCAGATTCCGGCCGTTCAAGACGTATATCCGCGCTGGGGAGCGCTGGGCGGTGTTCACGCCGCCCTTGCTGCGTGTGCGGCCATGTGGGCGCTAATTATTGCCTGCGATTTTCCCTTCGTGACCGGTGAACTATTCGCTCGCCTGGCGAGTTTCCGAGAAGGTGCCGAGGCCGTCGCGCCGATCCAAAGCGATGGAATCCCGCAGCCTCTTTGCGCCATCTATTGCGTTGAACCATGCCGGGGCCGTGCCGACGACCTGATTAAATCTGGCGAGCGAAAACCTGTTGCTCTGTTACAATCTGTGCAAACGCGCTGGGTGTCGTTTGCTGAACTTTCGGGTCTGCAGGGTGCGGACCATTTTTTCGACAACGTCAACACTCCGGAAGATTACGCTCGCGCTAGCAGGAAAGGACTTGGCACTAATGATGTGGCGATAAGTGTGGAATAGGACTAAGCGAAAGATCTCTTTCACGTGTTCATTCTTCACCCCCATCTTTCATCCTTATCTCATGGCCACCCGTCGACGATTCGGCAAGAAGCTCTTTAGGTCGCTGGCGCCAATCCTGCTTATCCTTTTAGTCGCGCTGCTTATTGCGCTGACTTCAATTGTTTACGGTATTTCCCGCCCGCCGCAACGCTCTTATCTCGTCACTCCCCAGACATTCGCTCAAATAAGCGGCACGGCCAGGGCCCTGAAAGTGACCGAAGAAAACTGGCGAAACCGCGACGGCACGCCCGCTCGCGGCTGGCTTCTCCGAGGCGCCGAAGGAGCGCCGGTGGTAATCTTTTTGCACCGGTATGGAGGCGACCGCTCCCTGCTGTTCAACCTGGGGATGAAAGTAAATGAGGCGACTAATTTTACAATTTTCTGGCCTGACCTCAGAGGCCATGGATTGAATCCGCCGGTTAAATGGACCGGGTTTGGCAGCCGGGAAGGAGACGACGTGTTGGCCGCCCTGGACTTTCTCCGCTCATTGAAGGGTGAGAGCCGGAGCCTGCTTACCGGAGAACGCATTGGAATTTACGGAGTGGAGCTGGGAGCTTTAGCTGCGCTCCGCGCCGCTACTCAGGACACGAGTATTAAGGTCCTGGCGCTCGATTCGGTTCCGCGCAATCCCGATGAGTTGGTTACTGAGGCAGTGCGCGGCGATATCGGAGTGAGCGTTGGCGCGATATTAGGTCCGGCTCGTCTGGCAACCCGGTTCTATTTGCTGGGGAAATATGACAACAAGAGTTCTTGCGAGCTGGCGGCGGGACTCGGAACTCGTCGAGTGCTTTTGCTAGCTGGCGCTGACAATGGTTATTTGCGCGAATCCACGAAATCTCTCCAACGCTGTTTTCCAAATCCTGCGAACCTCGAAACAAAAACTGACTTGCCCCTGACTGGCTTTACCCTACCCTCTGCAACTGGCGAACAAGGTGAAGGCTACGATCGTCCGGTGATCGACTTCTTCGTGAAGAACCTGAGTTGATCGGATCCGGCGCCAGCACCATTCAATCGGAAACCTGAAGCGGTAGCGACCGGGTGACGCCTGCCTTGAACTACCGCTGCCGTCCTGAATTGAGTTGTACAGGCGACGTTGACTTGAGCCAGGCTTGCATCTGGCCACTACGGCTTCCGACTCTGAATTGAGTTGTGCGGCAACGTTGACTTGAACCAGGCTTGTACCCGATCGCTACGGTGCTTAGTTGAAACGCTGAAGAGCCTGCGTGAGCAAGACTCTGGCGTCGTGGGTCGACAAATACGGAACCGGGAGCGATAGCGACCGGATTCAACCTGCGCTAAACAAGCCGTTCAATGCGCGCGCGGCCGCATTAAGCACGGACTTCGGCAAACATGGATCGATAAATACGGAACCGGGAGCACTGGCGACCGGATGCTGTGTCCGATATAGAATACCGCATCAAAGCGGCGATATCGTGATGGCTCCTCGCGGATCGGGCATCCGGTCGCTATCCGCTTTCGGGTCCGTATTTGTGCGGCGTCGCAACTCTCTTTCCTGAAAGTTGTGTGGCTGCAGTCAGGATTAGGATGAAGCGTCGATATCGCGATGGCGGATCGGGCAACCGGTCGATAACAGCTCCCGGTTCTGATTTTGTGCAGCGTCGGTCCTCGATTTCGCATAAAAGGGAAATGACCTCACGGCCAAAACACAACCACCACGGGCTGACCGCGGATATGTCCGGAGAGCTACGGCACCCGCTTCTCATAGCGCACGGCAACAATCGCGTAGCGGCCATTGCTTCCGATCACGTCAGCTTGCGCCGAAGCCATTCCAGTTAGCTGGCTCAACTGTTCGAGTGGCACAAAAACCAGAACAGCCTCCGCGCGCCGCTGGCTCTCGGCGACTACCTGTAATGGTCCTTCGTACATCATTGGCTCTCCATCTGCGCCGTAAATAACGCGGCCGGCCGCATAAAACTCCGGAGTCCGATCGCTGCGCTGCATACCATAGATGACCGACCCTGAATAGCCCCGCGCATCCGCCAGCTGAAGGAGACGTTTTGAAGATTCGAGTTCTGCCGCTCCTGGGGCTGCACAACGCAAGGCCACGATTAAGACGGTGAAGGTCGCGCCGCCAATCGCCAGCACTGACGCCACCGGCTTGTGACGCGAGAGCAACGCGAAGGCTCCCGCAACCGAGAGAGGCGCGGCAATCAGGAACGCGCAGCCGATCGACAAATCCTTTGTGAGCCAGGCATACACAGGCGCACCAATCGCGAATAAAAGGCAAAGACTGGCAGTAGTTCTGACTGTCCAATGGCTGTTTGTATACTCGGAGTTCAGTCGCCAGAGTCGTTCCCCGATTATTAGGGCGGCTGCGGGTAACACTGGAAGTATGTAACCAGGAAGCTTTGAGTTTCCGAAACTGAAGAAAAGCAATGGGAACAGAAACCATGCGAGGGCAAACATGAGGAGCCGATTCAACATATTGAGCGAGCGATCGCGCACGGGGATTCCGGCCCTGTTGAGCCACTCTCCGGCGTGCAAAATTCCATCAAGCAGGAAAGCTGTCCAGGGTAAGGCGAGCAACGGGATAACGAAAAGATAGAAGTAAACAGGTCTCCAATGATGATATTTGTTTGATACGTAGCGGGCGAAGTGATGTTGAATAAAGAACTGATCAATAAATGACCAACCGTGACGTGAGATGATCGCTGCATACCAGGTCGAGGCTACGACCAGTGTTAACGGTATTCCCCAAACCAGGCTAATGAATGTACGGTGCTCCGGTAACCTTCTGCGGAAAAGATGGTACAGGGTGACAACGCCGATTGGAATCACTATCCCGACGAGGCCCTTTGCCAAAAGTGACAGACCCACGAAGGCATAGAAGCCAAATAGAAATGCAAGCCGCCGCTTTGCGCCCACATCTACCTCATGAAGAAGATAGAAAGCCAGCGCCCATGTCGTCGTCATTGTCAGTATGATGTCGAAGCTGGCGGCGCGGGAGAAAACAACGGTGCCGACTGTCGTAGCTGACGCGACTGTTAACCAGAAGCTGTATCCTTGAAGTCTTTCAACTGCGTCGTGTTCGATTCGAGTGCCGATACAGTAAACAGCAGCAATGGTAAAGAGCCCGGAGAGTGCCGCCGGGAGACGCGCTGCCCATTCCGACACTCCAAACAATTTGAAACTGGCTATCATCATCCAGTAGAGCAGCGCGGGCTTTTCAAACCAGTTATGTCCTCCGAGAGTTGGAGTGATTAGATCGTGACGCTGAAACATTTCACGGGCGACCTGAGCATAGCGAGGTTCATCTGGGCCAACGAAAGGAAGATGACCAAGGCCGTAAAAGTAGAACGCGGCAATGACGAGAAAAAGGAGAACAGTGCCACGCTTGGCAAGGCTTGAAGGATGCAAGTATAGTCAACTCCGCGTGAAGTAGGCAGAAAGCAGTAAGCAGAAGGCAGAGAGCATACCTTGTTTGCTGCCTTCTGCTTTCTGCCTACTGCTTTCTTCAAGATTAAGCTAAACCAAAAAGAGAAATCAGTAAACTGTGCCTTTTCGTACCGCAGTTATCGGCGTGGGCCATCTGGGCCGGCAACACACGCGTATTCATTCTGATCTGGCCGAGGAAGGCTTGACCGAATTTGCCTACATCTGCGATCTCGACGAAAAGACCGCACGCGAGGTCGCGTCGGAAAGAAACGTCGAGTGGACGAGGGACTGGCGCGAACTGATTGGCCGCGTTGACGCCGTTAGCCTGGCAGTTCCTACCGAGTCGCATTGCAAGATTGGCTGTGAGCTCCTTGAAGCCGGCATTCACGTGCTGGTGGAGAAACCTATCGCACGAGCACTCGCCGAAGCTGACGGAATGATAGGGGCGGCAGCTAAAAGTGGGGCTCTATTGCAGGTTGGACATTTGGAACGCTTCAATCCTGCGCTCGTCGCCCTCCGCCCTCACGTGCGCAAGCCTGTTTATTTCGAGATCCATCGCGTCGGCGAGTTTACTGCGCGTTCGCTGGACATCGATGTGGTGTTGGACCTGATGATTCATGATTTGGATATCGTGCAGTGGCTGGTGGGCGAGGACGTTGAAGTGACCGAGCTCCATGCTGTTGGTATACCGATACTGACTAACAAGGTCGATGCTGCAAATGCGCGTCTTGAGTTCTCCTCCGGCGCAGTCGCAAACATTACCGCCTCGCGAGTAGGCACCGAAAAGATCAGAAAGATGCGCTTCTTCCAGCCGCATGATTACGTGGCGGTCGACTACGCGACGAAACGAGCATCGATTAGCAGTCTGGCGCCGCCAAGTGCGGATGGCGCCTGGCCTGGCGTGCATGTCAAAAATCTGGATGTCCTGGACATCGAACCATTGCGCGCAGAGATTCTTGCGTTTGTAGAAGCAGCGCGCGACGGACTGCCCGCGCCGGTGTCAGGATTAGAAGGAAGAAACGCGCTTGCCCTGGCGCTCCGAGCGCTGGAACGAATTGAAGAGCACGCGACGAAGGTGCAAGTTGAACCTGTTGGCAAGAGCTTTCCGTAACCAGGAGCGGGGGCGAGCCCGCCTTCCTGACCTGGAGCTTCAGTCTGTTGAGTGAGAGTTGAGAGACTTTCAACGGAAGAGGAAACAGTGAACCTGGAAAGTCTCTCAGGTTAGGAAGGTGGGCTTGCCCCCGCTCTTCATCGTTAGCCTTGGCGGATGTCTAAACCATCTAATTCCATCTCGGCCTTCCTCGCCGAGCGCATCGCCGCCGGTGACTTCCCTTCCGCCGTTTATCTCGTTGCCGAACGGGGCCGCGAGATTTTTTCTGATGCTCTGGGTTACGCGGTAGTTGAACCGCACCGAATCGCCGCCACTCTCGACACGATCTACGACCTTGCGTCGCTCACGAAGCCACTCGTGACCGGTCTTCTCTGTGCCCGCAGAATAGAAGCCGCGGAACTCACGCTCGACAGTTCAATCTCGCGGTACCTGCCAGACTTTGATCGAAGAGATAAGCAAGCAATCACCGTCCGCGAACTCCTGTCGCATAGTTCGGGCCTGCCCGCCTGGCGTCCACTCTACATTCTTGCCGGTGGCGAAATTGAATGGACTCTTTCGGCGATCGCGAATATTGATTTGGAATACAAACCCGGGACGCGCGTAGTTTATAGTGACTTAGGATTTATCGTGCTTGGGCTGCTGTTGGAAAAGTTGACAGGCAAACGTTTGGCGGACCTGGCGCGAAGCGAAATCTTCCAGCCCCTGGACTTGAAACGCACCTTCTTCAATCCGGAGATTGCGATGCAAACCGGAATTGCCGCCTGCGAAACCGGTAACGTTTACGAACGGGAGACGTATCAAGATAGTGACGCGAGTGATTACAAGCATTGGCGTCAGGAATTGATCTGGGGGCAGGTGCATGACGGCAACGCGCATTTTTTGGGAGGGGCCGCTGGTCACGCAGGACTGTTTTCAACAGCCCATGAAACTCTGGTGCTCGC
This sequence comes from Pyrinomonadaceae bacterium, assembly GCA_036395055.1. GTDB lineage: Bacteria > Acidobacteriota > Blastocatellia > Pyrinomonadales > Pyrinomonadaceae > PSRF01. The sequence continues at coordinate 12,298 of DASWDX010000396.1, forward strand.
AAATCAGTTTATAGGTCGTCAAACTAAACTACTGAAACCCTACACATGCGAATTATTTTGTAAGAACCTGACAGCAGGACTGGAAGAAGCAAGATCCTTCGGCTGGCAGTTGGCTGAAACAAAAGATTCAGCCGCAGGCGCCGATCTTCCATCAGATAGTTTTGGACATTCCGGCTTCACCGGAACGAGTTGCTGGAACGATCCGCACCGCGAGCGAGCCTTCATCTTACTGACTAACCGTACCCACGCACGCGCACTTCCGTTCGCTAATATCAATAGCGTACGGCGCAAGTTTCATAGTCTGGCGGTTGCCGCTCTCGCTAATTCACGTTAGTCGGAGTGTCATCTCATCTACTGGTTGGCATTCGAGTAGCGCGGGGGTCTTTGGGAAGCACCGTAAAATAATTCAGACCGATAAACACGCGATCTCCTCGCCTGAGTTTGACGGCCATCGCTTCGGGTTTGGGTCTGGTCACGATGATTGGTTTCGCGGTTTGGCTTTCCGGAGTTTCAGTGGTTAGGTAGTAAGGCGTTTCGCCCGTTTCACAGGCGCCACTTCCAGTCGGATCAAGCCGAATACGCAAGCGCTCATAAGCCCCTACAAAGCTTGTCTCCCCGACTATGCCGCTGGAAAGGCACACCTGGCCCGCTGGGAAAGACTGAGTCTTGCTTAGGGAAACGTCCTCAGGTCGAAAGATCAGTTTCACCGCCTCCCCGTCACTGAATTTCTTCTCATCTATACGCGCAGGAATTTGCGCAGAGCCTATCTCAACATGATCACGGCGGACAATGCCTTCGAGAATATTAGCAGCGCCAAGGAACGTAGCGACATACTCGCTGGCGGGATTGTTGTAGACCTGATAAGGGGTACCAATCTGTTCGATGTGGCCCACGTTGATCACGGCGATGCGATCGCCCAGGTCAAGAGCCTCTTCCTGATCGTGCGTAATGAATACTGCCGGCACGTTTACCTTCTTAAGCAGGCTCCGAATCTCGCGTCGCAGGCGTCCTCGGATCTGCGCGTCGAGCGCACCGAAGGGTTCGTCAAAAAGCAGGACTTCAGGCTTGTATGCAAGCGAGCGCGCGATGGCCACACGCTGTTGTTGGCCACCGGAGAGTTGTGCAGGATATTTCTTCCGATGTTCTTCAAGTTGAACCAGCGAGATCAACTCATCCACGGTCTTCCTGATTTCTTTTCGCTTCCGCCCTCTGATCCTGAGACCGTAACCTATGTTCTTCTCTACGGTCATCTTGGGGAACAACGCGTACGACTGAAAGATTACTCCCACACCGCGCTCGCGGGCCGGAAGTTCGGTGACGTCTTTGCCATGCAGAATAACCTTCCCGGTGTACGGCCGCTCTAAGCCAGCGATGATGCGCAGAATCGTCGTTTTACCGCTGCCCGAAGCGCCCAACAACACCAGTGCCTCGCCTTCGGCAACGTCAAACGAGATGTTTTCCAGCACACTCGTTTTACCGAAGCGCTTGCTAATGCCGAGGACACTCGCTGCGACCTGGGGCCCGTTTTCCCTTAATGCAGCGCTCAAGGTTCCTTCTTCGATTCTAGCTGGTTGCGGTTTCACAATACGCCTCAATAAACGTACAGCCAGGGTCCTGTCCAGTAAACTTCATTTTGTCGCTATGCCTATATTGCTTTAAGTCGGTTGTTGCCTGACCTCCTGAACAATCGAAAACTAAAGTCTGCCGGACTTTTAACCAACAATTCTAAACGCCCTCCGCCGCGCCGTCATGTGTCATGACTTCCCTTCTAAAGAATTCCATCATGATGAAAATAATGAAGGTGATACAGGCCAGCAGCAATGACGTCGCATAAGCCGCTGTATAATTGCGATCATCGAGTGAGCGAAAGATGAATAGCGTGGAAGTCTCAGTCAGGCCGCTCACGCCGCCGCTGACGACCAGCACTGTGCCGAATTCTCCGATTGAGCGAGCTAATGTTAGGGAAATGCCATAGAAGAGGCCCCACTTGATGGACGGCAGAGTGATATGCCGGAAAGCTTGCAGGCCCGTGGCGCCCATCGTGTAAGCAGCCTGCTCTTGCTCAACGCCGACCTGAGCCAGGACCGGCATTACTTCTCGGATGATGAATGGCAGCGAGATAAAGACGGTTGCCAGCAACATCCCAGGCCAGGCAAAGACTATTTTCACGCCGAGCGCGTCAGTCGCTGGAGTAAACCACCCGCCCCGACCAAAAAGAAGAATCACCATTAGTCCGGCGATGACTGGTGAAACGGCGAATGGCAAGTCAACCATTCCGTTAATGAATCTTTTCCCTTTAAAATCATCGCGCACCAGCACCCAGGCAATGCACACGCCCAGGATCGCATTGATTAAGGTGGCCCCGGCACCGAGGAGAAGGGTCAGTTTGAGCGCGCTCAGCGCGTTGGCAGAGGTGATCTGGGCCCAAAAGGTAGTAAGGCCTTCAGAGAATGCCCCCCAAGTCATGGCAACGAGGGGCCCGGCCAGGAGTACGGTCGCATAGAACAAGCCGATACCAATCAAAGACCACTCGATCAAACCGGGTCGCTTCGTTCTGGCACGCGCCGCCCCAACGGTCTCAGCTTGAATGTCCCAGCGTTTCTGCATCCAGTCCACTAAGAGCATTAGGGTAAATGAGAGGGCCAGCAACACAACCGACACCGCACTCGCGCCGCGTTGATTGTACGACTCAAGCTGTCCATAAACGTAAACTGGCGCGGTCAAGGTACGTCCGGGAATGTTTCCCGCCACCACTACGATAGAGCCGAACTCGCCGAGAGCGCGAGCAAAGGATAACAGCGCGCCGGTGATGATTGCCGGGGATATAGCCGGCAGAATGATAGTGCGAAAAATCGTCCATTTCGTGGCGCCTATCGTGTAGGCAGCCTCCTCCTGTGATCGGTCCAGCTCACGCAGTACCGGCTGCACAGCGCGGATGACGAAGGGGTAGGTTACGAGAAGTAAGGCCACGACGATCCCAGGCGTATTGAAGATCACCTGAATACCCTTAGACGACAACCATGCGCCCAGCGTGCTCTGGGGGCCATAGAGCAGGACGAGCATCACGCCGGTAACCAGTGTTGGGATCGCGAACGGCAGGTCGATGATGGAGTTGAGCAGGCGCCGCCCTGGGAATTCGTAACGCTCCAGCACGTAGGCTGTGAGTGTACCCATGACAAGGTTGATCACCGTCGTGATCACGGCTACCAGAATAGTCAGCTTGAGCGCGGCGAAAGCCATCGGGTTTGTGACATCTCTCCAGAATGTCCTAAGCCCGTCCGATAACCCGCTCTTCAGGATCGCCGAGAGCGGCAAGAGGATCGCCACCCCCAGGTATCCGATGGCCACCCAGCGCAGCCCCCATCGTCCCCACGGTACACGAACTCGCCTGCGAGAGAATGGTCTGGCCTCTCCGATCCTTGTTGCTTGAAGACTCATTTCGCACCATGCAGCTCTTCAAAGACTTGGGTGTAAACCCCGCTTGGGCCGTAAATCTCTTTGGAAACCTTCTGCCAACCTCCAAGAAAGTCTATCTTCCAAAGGTCTTCGATGGGCGGATATTGGGCCCGAACTTCGGTTGCCACGTCGGGATCGAGCGGCCTCAACCCGTACTTGGCGTAAGCCCGCTGCGTCTCCTTCTCCGAAAGAAAGTTGACGAATGCTTCTGCCGCCTGGCGCATACCATGCTTGTCCACGTATTTGTCAACGAGCGCGACCGGGTTTTCGATCAAAATCGTCGAGCGAGGAATGACGTAGTCATACTTCTGCCCGGCTTGACGGCCAACCAGCACCTCGTTCTCGTAAGTGATTGCTACATCCCCAACTCCCTTCTCGTAATTAGTGATGGATTCGCGAGCGCCCTTGTCGAGGATCGACACATTACGAAAGACATCTCTGAGAAACTGCTTCGCCGCCGTGGGGTCGTCTTTCGGGACACCAGCGTACCCGCGTAGAGCTGCTCCATAGATGGCGTTGATATTCCATTGCGCGCCACCAGAGGTTTTGGGATCCGGTGTGAGAACGTTCAATCCGGGCCGGGTTAAGTCCGGCCAATCGCGTATGCCTTTCGGGTTACCCTGCCTAACTGCAATAACGGCGATGGAGGTACTGACCATTCCGCGATTTGGTTTCGATCTCCAGTCATGCGTGATGAGTCCCGCCTCGACGATTTTGTCTATATCCCCCTCAAGTGATAAGGCCGCGATGTCGGCTTCGAAGCCGCTGACGATCGCACGCGACTGAGCGCCGCTGCCCTGATAAGACTCCTGGAACTCTATGTCTTGTCCGGTCTTCTCCTTCCAGTACTTCTGAAACGCGGGAATGATCGCTTTGGCGTATGCTTCGCGCGGAGTAGTGTAACCTCCAAGTCTCAGCGTGACCTTCTGGCCGTTCGAGCCCTTGCCACCGCACGTTTGGGAAATGATCGTCACCGCCAATAAAACCATCAGTGAGATCAAAGCGCCGCGCCAATTCTTGCCGCTGCTCGATGTCCTTCGCATGGAATGGCCCTCCCTTCCGAATACGTCACCCTTCGGTGGTTGGTCACTCGAACTGACGATCTCGCGGAGTAAGCAGAGCGAGGAAGTTTGAAGAATCCCCTGCTCTTTGCTGAATGCTCTTCCCTCATCGGATCGAAAGTCCTGGTCCGGATGACGCTAATCACGACATTTAAGTGCGGGGGTACTTGGTCTATAACATACCTCTAAGGCTTCTGGGAAGGTTTAAATAGTACCGGGTTCGAAACCGGTGCAACCTGAGACCTTTCAGTGCAATTCAGTGGATTGCCTGAACCGGCGTTAGACGCGTAATCTCGTCGGTCGAAGGGACACGATATGAAGCTGGACAAACCCGGAACTAGACCCGGATTCAAGCAACGCGCGAGATTCTTGATCGTCTCGATCCTGATTATCGTCGCAGGCTGTCAGGATCGCGCATGGAGAAATCAAGGCACGAATTCGCCGGAAATAGTCGTCGCCGCAGCCTCCAACCTGACAGATGCCTTTGCGGAGGCTGGCTCGCGGTTTACCAGTAAAACTGGTATTCGCGTGGTCTTCAGTTTCGGCGCCACGGCGGACCTCGCACGGCAGATTGAGAATGGGGCCCCTTTCGATGTTTTTGCAGCGGCTGACACTGAACATATCGAGCAACTCGAACGCAAAGGCTTGCTTACGCCTGGAACGCAAGCGCTTTATACCCGCGGCCGGTTGGTGATGTGGTTACCTCCAGGGAGCGACCTGAAGGCGGAGCACATTCAAGACATAGAAGCGAAAGCGTTTGAGCGAATAGCAATCGCCAAGCCCGACGTTGCGCCTTACGGGCAAGCCGCCGTCGAGAGTCTTCAGAAGCTGGGAATCTGGAATGAGATCGCAGGAAAAGTCATTTACGCCCAGAACGTTTCTCAGACTAAGCAGTATGCTGCCACCGGTAACGCCGAGGTTGCATTCATTCCTCTGGCGTTGGTGAAACCAGGCGAAGGAAACTACCTGGAAGTTGACGATGAATTGCACCAGCCGATTGATCAGGCTCTCGGAATCATTAAGGACTCGCTGAAACAGGCGGCGGCGCGTCAGTTTGTAGATTTCCTGTTAAGCGACGAGGGGCAGGAGCTTCTTTCAAAGAAGGGATATCGCAGACCGGCGGCCAAGTAGGAAGTCTTATCGGGGAGCCCGCCCTTAGGAAGATAAGGACCAGAGCGTCCTCAATAGTCGGGCTTCGGCCCAATCTTATTCAATAATTTCAGTGAACCATAAAACTAATACCAAGGCGGCCGATCAATCAGATCACGAGCCTTCGTGGCGTGAAGTGTTTCTCTATTTCCTGATGCTGGGATTTGTAAACGTTGGCGGTCCGGTGGCTCAAATCACGATGATGTACAACCACATGGTCGAGCGCAAGCATTGGTTGTCTAACGATCGCTTCGTCAAAATCATGAGCTTCTGCCACTTGTTACCCGGCCCCGAAGCTTTACAACTGGCTATCTACGTCGGCTATCTGAAAGGGCGCCTGTTAGGAGGAATAGTTGCAGGTCTAACGTTTATTATTCCCGGCGCGGTTGCAATGATTATTCTGAGTTGGCTTTACATTAGGTACGGTGCTTTGCCGCAATTGAATAATGTCCTTTACGTGTTGAAGCCTGCGGTGCTTGGAATAATTTGCGCAGGAATCCTCAAGTTGGGGCGCGCTTCAATCACGAGCGTATTTCTGGCGGTATTGCTGGTGCTCGCATTTGCCGGGATGTATTTCGCGGGAGTCAACTTCCTCTTGATAATGATTGCCGCCGGGTTTTTGAATTTTCTCTTCGCCGAAGGATGGCCACGGTTGAGAAAAATAACGAATGTTGCCCCGGTAACATTTCCCATCATCCTGGGTGGACTTATCGCTGCGCTTCCCTTCGCTAATTCGCGTTGGTTGCAAATGTCCTGGCTTTTTCTCAAGACGGGCATGTTCAGTTTTGGCGGAGCTTACGCCTCAATCATTTTTCTTGAGCGCGGCGCGGTGGCTGACCATGGCTGGTTGACAGCCGGACAATTACTTGATGGCATAGCCCTCAGCGTTGCCACTCCCGGACCGTTCATGTTATTCACCACTTTCGTTGGTTACCTCGCAGGCGGAGTCAAGGGTGCAGCGCTCGCGACGTTTCTGGTATTCCTGCCTTCATTCGTGTTCGTTCTGGCCGGTGCTCGCTATTTTGAACAAGTCCGCAGCAACCATTTCATTCAGGCATTCCTCGCCGGCGCGAGCGCCGCAGTAGTGGGCATCATAATTGTCGTTTCGCTCGATCTTGCTCCCGAAGCCGTCAGCGGGTTGCCCGGCATGCTTATCGCACTCGCCGCTTTCCTTCTAATTACATTGCTGAAAATCGATGTTGCCGCCGTTGCGGTCGGCGCGCTTGCTGGCGGAATTCTTTACGCTCTAACCCGCGGCACCTACTAAAAGCGCAGACCAGGAGAAACGTTTAACCCGAAACTTTAGACGAAAACAACGCGGCGTGTTATCTTCCACGCTGCTCTACAAACCTGATGTGCGGCTTCAGGCTGTGTACGACAATGCACATAACTGGTATGCTGCTGCCGAAAGACTCGGCCCCGATATTGTTAGGAACGACTTATTCCCGTTTCTTCCCCCGTAACTACAAACAGACCGCACCAAGGGTTATCTCAGGTATCTTAAGTTTTGCGGTAACCGAGATTGGAGAAGTTTTATGAAGATCCTGCTCTATAACCCTGACAACGGCGTCACTCGGAACTTCATGCCTCACCTCTGGATGTTTCTCCTTCAGGCGCTGACCCCGCCGGGTCATGAAGTGATCTTAATCGACGGTAATGCGCGCGCTATGGACGACGACGAGATCGTCCGATTCGTAAAGGAGAATAAGATCGGGCTCGTCGGCATAGGGGCGATGACGAGGATGGTTGCCAAAGCTTACCGCGTCGCTTCTGCGATACGCGCCGCCGGCGTTCCCGTCGTTATGGGCGGACCGCACGTAACGGAATGCCCTGACGAAGCGATCGGTCGAGATGGAGGGCCGCGTTATGCCGACGCGGTGGCTCTGGGTGAAGCAGACAACACATGGCCTTTGATTGTGGAAGATGCGGCGCGCGGAGAGCTCAAGGAAGTTTACCAACCGGAGCGAGATGCAAAAGGCGTCGACGTAAAGCCGAGCCTGCAGCCGTATCCGACGATTCCCTGGGAGAAGCTGGACCTCAACCAGTTCAGCCTGGTTCCGAAAATGTTTCGTCCGTTTTTAAGTAAGTTAGGCGCCGGCTGGGGAACGTTTCATGTGGTGCCGTTGGAGACTGGGCGTGGCTGTCCTTATGGCTGCGAGTTTTGCACGGTAACCGGATTCTTTGGCGACTCGATTCGCTTTCGTACCAACGAGAGCGTCGTAGACGAATTACTCCGACTCAAAGAGCGCGCCCGCCGGGAGCGTGGACAAATAGCTGTCTTCTTCATCGATGACAATCTCGCAATTAACATTAAGCGCACGAAGTCGCTCTTGAGAGACATCATCAAAGCCGGCGCGCAGTTGCCCTGGGTTGCGCAAATCAGCGCCAACCTGTTACGTGACGAGGAACTGGTTGACCTGATCGCCGAATCAGGCGGGCAGTGGGTCTTCATCGGAATGGAGTCGATTGATCCGGCGAACATGGCTGATGTCAATAAAAACTTCAGCAAACCCAGCGAATACGGCGCGGTACTTCAGCGGCTGGCACAACGGAATGTCTATGCAATCACTTCCTTTATCTTCGGCATGGACAACGATACAAAGGGTGTAGCGGATCGCACGCTTAAGGAAATTCACTCCTGGCCGCCGGGCCTGCCCGTCTTTGGTCAGCTCACGCCGTTCCCGGCAACACCGCTTTACGACCGGTTGGAAAAGACCGGACGCCTGGCACGTCCAAAACACTGGATGGATTTTGCGCCGTTCTGGATGGCCCACACACCGCTCAAGATGACCATTCAGGAAGCGCGTCAGGAAACCGACAGCGCCTGGCGGGCCTCGTATAGTCCCGAACGAAATGCCGAAGCGATCAATTCGATTAGCGCTGCGCCGTTCAGATACCGCCTCAGCCATCTGGTTTCGCGACTATTTTTCCGCGGCATTTACTTTCCGCAAATGAACAAGCGTGCCTGGATGAAGCTTATCTTTCAAAACCGTCGCCCAATATTCAGTCTCTCAAAAGAGGCTATTCGCATGTGGCGAGCTTCCCGGAAGAAGATCGTGGTTGAAGGCGAACCGGCACCGGTCATGAAGGAACAGAAGGCCGCCTGATCCTGAGTCTTATTTCCTTTTACTGCGCTTATCTCCGCTCTGTGTCTCGGCGGTTAACTGGTCTTTAGCCTCTTCTTTATCGCCGAGACGCAGACAGTGCCGAAGCTCCGCAGAGAAAGCCTGCCGGACGTGGCACTACGGTCCGGCTTCCTGCTCTCGATCCGCGATCGCATCTCTGATATAAACGGGCCGGTTTCGTTTTAAACTCAGGCGGTCACGTGGAAACAACTCCAACCGATAAGCCTGCAAGCTTGCCAGCCAGGTTAGCCGACTACCTCAGCCTCGAACGAAACGTCTCCATTGCTTCGGCCGCTGTTTTTCTCCTCGGTCTCGGCGAGGAGCTTTGGAAGAAATTTCTTCCTAAATACCTGGAAGCGCTTGGCGCCAGCACTCCCATCATCGGCCTATTCGGAACCGCCGAAGACTTCCTGGACGCAATCTATCAGTACCCCGGGGGGTGGATCGCCGATCGTCTCGGTCGCCGGCGCGCCTTTCTGATTTTTATCGCCATTGCTTCGGCTGGTTACCTTGTTTACTACTTCGCTTCGTCGTGGCCACTCGTCTTTATTGGCCTCGCTTTAGTGATGGCCTGGCAGAGCATGGCCTCGCCGGCGATTTTCGCCGTCATCGGCGATTCCCTTCCGCAGGAACGCCGGGCGATGGGATTCACCTTACAGTCGATCCTAAAACGGGTGCCGATAGTTATCGCGCCAGTCATCGGTGGGGCAATGATTGCTTCGCTGGGCATCGTCAGAGGCATACGCGCGGGTCTTTTGATCACTCTCGCACTTGCCGCGCTAACTTTCCTGCTGGTGTTGAAAGTAAACATCACAATAAAGTCATCTGAAGCAATAAATATTCGCGGCGTGTGGCGTTCGTTTCACCGGGCGCTTAAACGCCTGCTCATTTCTGACATCATCATCAGAATGTGCGAGGGCATGACGGGCGTCCTAACAATTCTGTACGTTACGAATGTGCAGGGCTTCAGCACAGCACGTTATGGCACACTGATCGCCATTCAAATGGTTACTTCAATCCTGGTGTACATTCCGGCCGGCAGGATTGCGGATCGTATTGGGCGCAAGCCCTTCGTTATTGCCACATTTGTCAGCTTTGGCCTGTTTCCATTGGCCGTGATGTTGGCCTCAAGCTTCGCGTTTCTGATCGTCGCTTTTATCATTGGCGGTCTTAGAGAAATTGGCGAGCCTGCGCGTAAGGCAATGATCGTTGACTTCGCTCGCGATGATCTGCGAGCGCGCTCGGTGGGACTCTACTATCTGGTTCGCAGTCTTTCGATCACACCGGCGGCCGCAATTGGCGGTATCCTGTGGAAGATTTCACCGCAGGTTCCGTTCGTGACGGCAGGAGTTATCGGACTCGCCGGCACCGTTGTGTTTGCCCTTACCGTGGAGGAAAGATACGCAAGCTAACAGTTAGTGGATTCGTCTGGCCGCAGATGTAGTACTATGACCGCGCGGAGCAGCCCCCAAGACTAAACCGCCAAGGATTTCCGAGTAATGCGTAATTTCCTCGCGCGAAGCATCAGCGCCCTTCTGCTTGCTCAACCATTTCTAAGCCCGGCCTTCGTTTTCAGCCAACAAGAGGTGCGCCAGAGGCGAACTCAAACCCAGGTCGAGCCGCAAAAGACATCTTCCCAAAGGGATTCTCGCGAATGGCAGCCGCCGGCAACGCCTGCGATCTTCCCTCTCGATCCCTCTATCCCGGCGTTATCTCAACCGGAACCCACTATTCGCGTAGCGCTCGCCACCGACGCGCGTTCAGCAACGATCTCTACCAGTGGTCACTTAATGAACGCGACGGACGTGGCTACGACACTTGTCGCCCTGGACGTGGCGCGCGTGCGGCTGGAGCCGCGGCTTCTGTCGCCACTGCCGCCCAGCGATGTCGCCGACGCTTATCAAATCCAGATTGCGGCATTGCCTTCCCGCGCTGAGGCAGAACAAAAATCTCGCGAGGCCCGAGAGGTTACCGGTGAAGATTCGCAGGTCGCTTACGATACTGAGACAAAAACGTGGCGACTACTTGTCGGTGCCCGACACCCGCGAATCGAAGCAGAAGAATTGCGCGCTCGACTCGAAGACGCAGGGATGGATGCGACCATTTTGCCTGCGGCAGGCGCCTCCCCGTCAGTTCTTTCAACCGCGACCACTGCCGTCATGCCAACGGCCGCAACTTTACAATCCAGCATATCGAAAACCGATTCCTCCAAATCAATTTCGGGGCCCGCAAGTGCCGCTCACAGTGTGCGACCTGCTGCGCGTTTTAGTCTGCCTTCGCGCGAGGTGGTGGCCTCAGCGCCGGGTGCGGGGAACCTATTCAGCTCCAGCGCGCCCGTGACTTTTGGTTCCGACAGTGAAACAACGCCAGTTCGTTTTAACGATCGACCATATCGCGGGCGCATCGAAGTGTTTGCGAACACGCGCGGGGCACTCACCGTCGTTAACGTGCTCGGACTCGAAGATTACGTTAAGGGCGTGGTGCCGAATGAACTTTCAGCTGGCGGCTTTCCGCTTTTGGAAGCTCATAAGGCACAGGCGATCGCCGCCCGGACCTATGCTCTGCGGAATCGAGGCCAGTTTATGTCACAGGGCTATGACCTGCTGCCGACCACTCGAAGTCAGGTTTATCGCGGGCTCGTTTCCGAGAATTCGCTTTCGTCGCGCGCGGTGGATGAAACACGCGGACTGATCGCAACCTACAATGGTGAACCGATCAACGCTCTCTACACTTCGACCTGCGGCGGCCGCACCGAAGATGCCGAAAACATTTTCAACGGCGCCATCCCTTATCTGAAAGCGCGCGAATGTGCCGCGGAAGGCCGCGCCGCTCTTGCTCTTTTTACGATCAAAACAACGCGCGAACCTGCTGAGCTAAAGGAAGAACAGAACGTGCCGCTAGCGCGCGAGGTTGCACTTCTCGCTACGCAAAACTTCACATCGTTGCGTCCAAAAGTTTCCGATTCCTGGCTCGATGCGGAAGCGTCGATTTCCGAAGTTCGCAGTTGGCTGGCTTCGGTTGCGAGACTGGCTCATCAAGTGGCGCCGACGGTGACGGAAGAAGTGAATCGACCACCGGCGTTTGCAACCGCGCTGAGCGCGGCGGCGTTTGGTGAAAGTCGCGCTAGCACACTGTTGAACGATGCTGACGTGGACTACTTTCTGGCAGTGCGAGATGCCGGCGAGATACCACCGTCTAACCGCGCTGATGTCGCAATGCTGCTTCGCGATGGTTATATTTCGGTTCTTCCCGATGCAACGCTGCATCCTCGCGAGCCGCTTTCGCGGGCGCGCGCGTTGCATTCGATTGCCCGTCTATTGGAAGCGCGCGGTCTGCTGCAACTGCAAAAAGGGATGGCACGACCAACCACGCAAGATGCCCTCATTCTCCGGAATACCAGAGGCAAAGATCAGGCAGTCAAGTTTGCCGCCGACTCTTTCCTATTTCGCCAGATTGGGGAAACCATCTACGCGGTTCGCTCAGTGGCGTTGGTGGGTGGTGAACCGGTTGTCTTTCATGTGAATGGCGCCGGCGAAGTTGATTACCTGGAAGTGCGGCCTGCGCCCACTGGCGCCGCAGCAGATCGATTCTCACCGTTTACAAACTGGACGAAAGAATTGTCAGTCGCTCAGGCGCAGGGGCGTTTAGGACGTTTTGCCGGCAGCATCGGATCGTTAACGGACTTGCGGGTAATCGCGCGCGGGAAATCAGGACGCGCGATCGACCTTGAGGTTGTCGGCACGGATAGAACGCGTCATGTTCTGGGAGGTCGCATTCGCTCAGCGCTGGGCTTGCGCGAACAACTTTTTGTGATCGAGCGAAAATATGACGAGACCGGACGCGTCATTGGATTCGCTTTCCTTGGCCGCGGCTGGGGACACGGCGTGGGCATGTGCCAGGTGGGCGCTTACGGTCTGGCACGTCAGGGTTTTACTTACGAACAAATTCTTAAGGCATATTACACGGGAATTGAATTGACGCGGATTTATTAGTTCTTAGCGATTCTATATGAAAGAATTCCTGCAATCGCTGACGCACGGCTCTTCCCTCTTCACCGGGTGTTCACGCCTCACGTCTGTGATAAATTCGCTCCTTAAGCTGTTATGGAAATGAAGGAAATCGGCATGGCTTCAAGGATTGAACCGCTCTTAACAGTCGCCGACCTGGACGCTTTCCCTGACGACGATGGAAACCGCTATGAGCTCATCGGAGGGGAACTATTCGTGTCTCGCGCTCCCGGTATTCCACACCAACGCGTGCTTCTCAACCTTGAAATTGCTCTTAGCGACTACCTTAAAGCGAATCCGATTGGCATCCTCGTGCCCGGAGCCGGGGCGATCTTCAGTGACTACGACGCGGTAATTCCTGATCTGGCTTTTGTCTGCAACGAACGATGGGATCTGGTGGTGACCGGCGAGAAGTTTACAGGCGCTCTTGACCTGGTCATTGAAATACTTTCACCCGGAACTCAGAATCGCCAGCGCGACTTATCTGCGAAGAGGAAGCTTTATGGAAAATTCGGCATAAAGGAATATTGGATCGTCGATTCTGAGAACCTGGAAGTTCTTGTCCTTCGCTTAGAAGGGCAGTCTCTCGAGGAATCTGCCGTGTTCAAAAGCGATGACGACTTAACCTCCCCTTTGCTTCCCGGCTTTCAACTGAAAATCAATACAATCTTCAAACTTTAGATCAAAAGACTTTTTCTAATCTGTCCTGGATGGAAATCACAACGTTAGCGAAGCCGGCACATGTCACGCTTTATGTTGTTCCAGATTGTCCATTGTGCGCTCAGGCGCGTGGTTGGCTGGAGCAACATGGAGTCGATTACGTCGAGCGGAATGTCGCAGCCAACTTTGGCGCATTGCGAGCTATGTATAAACTGACGCAGCAGCGTTTCGTTCCTGTATTCGAAGCAAACGGACGCGCTCTTGTACGTCCAAGCGACGAAGAGTTGGCTGAATTGCTTTTGTGATTCGACTAATGCGTTTCTCCCGAAACCAAATCATCGGCGCCCTGATGCTTCTCGCAGTCCTCTGGATGGTAATCCTCTACCACATGGTATTCTCTCGCGCGTGAGTGCTAACAAAGGTCACGCTTCAGGTGAGTCGGAAAACTTCAGACAAGATGTCCACCCTGCCGGCGTAGTCGGCATTGTTGGACCAACCGCTTCCGGGAAGAGCGCCCTGGGAATCGAAGTTGCGCTGCATCTGGGCGGCGAGATCATCAACTGCGACTCAGTCCAGGTCTATCGTGGGATTCAGATCGCCACCGCCAAAGTCCCGCTCGCAGAGCGCCAGGGTATTCCTCATCATCTGATCGATTTCGTCTCACCAGATATTTACTACACTGCGGGCGAATGGGCGCGTGAGGCTGTAACGACAATTGAAGACGTGCAGCGACGAGGTCGAGTGCCGATACTCGTAGGAGGCACCGGACTTTACCTGCGAGCATTTCGGAATCCTTTCTTTCCCAGTCCGCAGACCGATCTAGAGTTGCGCCGAAGACTAAATGAGCTGCGGCAACACCGCGGACCCGAGCACCTTCATCGACTCCTGCAGCGCCTGGATCCACAAAGTGCGGCGGAGTTGTTTCCGCGGGATTGGCCTCGCGTGCAACGCGCGATCGAAGTTCGTCTACAAACCGGCGCGGCAATGTCCCAAAAAAAGGGTGCGCGGCCGGAGCCACACGAAAGCGCCAGACACCTGCGCATTGTAGTTTTGAATCCACCCCGCAGCGAGCTTTACCGACGCATCAACGAGCGTACAGAAAGGCACTTTGCCGCCGGGCTGGTGGAAGAAGTTAAAGCACTTTTGGCCAACGGCGTCCCGGCAAACTCGAATGCACTGGGCGCCCACGGCTACCGGCGCGTGGTTGAATATCTTGAAGGCAAACGGGATCTCGCCAGTGCTGTCGAACAGACCAAGCTCGACGTACGCCATTACGCGAAGCGGCAATTGACCTGGTTTCGCCGCGAATCGGGCGCCGAATGGTTTGAAGGTTTTGGCGAAGCTGAGCAGGTGCAAAGTGCGGTTTTGGAAGCCCTGGCAAAGCAGCCCGCCAAGACTTAGGCTCATCGCCCCTTGCGGTCTTTGCGTGATCTTTAGCGTTCTTTGCGGTTTATTTCTTGTCAAAAACGGGACCCACAAAAAGCGCAAAGGATTCGAAAGAGCCCCAGGGGAAGCAGCGATTGTGCCGAAAATAGACCAGCGAAACCACGGCAAAAAGGTTAGGGCCGCTTAGCGATAAAAATAGGACATTCTTCACTCCCCAATTTTTCTTGTCACTAATCAAGTGCTGTTGTAATCTGGCGCAAGCCCCTTCCTACAGTTCAGATTCCCAGGGTGTAAGTCATGTCAGACGGAAAGCCTGCGGCCCAGAATATTCAGGATGCCTTTCTAAATACCGTACGTCGTGAAAAAACCACGGTAGTGATTTATCTCGTCAATGGCGCTAAGTTGACGGGCCGCATCCGTAGTTTCGATAAGTTTTCCATCCTAATGGAAGCCGGCTCGCAGGAGCAGTTGATCTTCAAACATGCCATTTCGACGATCTCCCAATCGCGGCGGGCCACCGGCGATTTGCGCCCGCAATTATCGGCGGAGACCGTCAGTGAACCACCTTCTCTAAATCAACCCGACAATCACCCTCTCAATCAACCAGCCAGTCAAGCTGCCGACTCGCCCGAATCCTGACATTCCATTAAACTCTTCCGGGCAAATCTAAAAGGTTGCCAAGGGGAACGGGTGGCAGGAATTTTCATTACCTTCGAAGGCATCGATGGCAGCGGCAAATCCACGCAGTTGCGGATGCTAGCTAATTTTCTCAGACAAAGAGGCTGCGACATCTTGCTGACGCGGGAACCAGGCGGCACTCCGGTCGGCAATCGCCTCCGGGCCGCGTTACTTGACGCTCAGGAAGAAGTTGATCCACTTACGGAACTCCTTGTCTTCGCCGCCGATCGTGCACAGCACGTTCGCCGCGTTCTGCGCCCGGCGCTGGAATCTGGACAGATTGTTTTCTCTGATCGCTACGCTGACGCCACCATGGCGTATCAGGGGGCCGGCCGCGGTTTCGCGCCGGAGCTGATTGCCGAAATCATCGAATTGGCAACTGAAGGACTTAAGCCTGACTTGACGCTGCTCTTCGATCTTTCAGTCGACGATTCGATCACGCGGACGCGCCGCCGCGTAAACGCACAACATCAGGGCGATCGCTTAGACGGAGAGACCGCCGAGTTTCATGCGCGCGTGCGTGATGCTTATTTACGCATTGCGCGCGCGGAACCAGAGCGCGTAAAGATTGTGGAAACGAATCAGCCGGTGGAATTGACGCACGAACGCGTAAAGGAGATTGTCGTGCCATTCCTGAGCAGCCGGGGCCACGTCTGCAACGAATAAAAACTGTATGCTGGATCAACTTACTGGAAACGAACGCGTCAAGAAACTACTTAAGCGAATGTTGGAAGCTCGGCGTGTCCCGGGCGCGATGCTTTTTGCCGGTGAAGAAGGCGTCGGTAAGAAACTCTTCGCACTCGAGATTGCCAAAGCTCTCAATTGCCGCTCGCCGCAAGACACTGAAGGTTGCGGACACTGCCCCTCATGCGTCCGCATCGGCAAATTCAATTATCCTCAAAGCAGCGAGTCAGATGATTGGAAAGGAATTATCTGGACGGATCACGCGGACGTGGGAATGGTCGAAGCTCCTAAGCGCGTGTTGCTGGTCGAGCAGATGCGCCTAATAGAGCGTGAGGCAAATTATCGGCCTTATGAAGGCAAGGCACGTTTGTTTCTGATTGAGGATGCCGACAAACTCAACGATGCATCAGCCAACGCGCTGCTGAAAGTTTTGGAGGAGCCGCCGCACACTTCGCACATCGTGCTGCTAACCTCCCGGCCGGCGATACTGCTGCCGACAATTCGTTCCCGTTGCCAGATGATCCGCTTCTCCCCGCTTACGGCCGACGAAATACAAAATCATTTGGTAACAAAAAAAATCTCGGGCGCCGGCGAGGCTCGCATTCGCGCGCGAGTTGCCCGGGGCAGTCTCGGTCGCGCACTCGCTCAGGATTTGGATGAATTTAACGAGCAGAGAAAGGCGATGCTTGGTGTGTTACAAGCGTTAACTGCAGCTGAGGATCGAATTCAACTGCTGCGCTCAGCAGAGGAATTAAACGACGCCAGGTACAAAGATGAATACGAGTCGCGCCTTGATATTCTCGAA
>DASWDX010000397.1:0-14852 GCA_036395055.1 Pyrinomonadaceae bacterium
AAACTACATTAATTAATTAAGCAGGTACTACCAGCGTGGCGACTATGTTGGTTTTTAGCTTATCGTCTAAGCTTCCGATAGCGTTCGCGATCAGCATCGGCGAGATGCTTCGAGGGTTCAGTGGAAACGAAAGGACGAAAGTCAGGAGTGTTTGTAAAAATACCAAACATTGGCGCCGCCAGTTGCTCTGCTGAATTTAGCGACCGCAATCCGAGCAAGAGTTCGATCGTGCGCAACATGCTAAGTTGATCGTGCCGATCGCTCACCAGAACTCCGCGTTTGACGTATGGTCCAGCAGCAAAGGCAATCGTGCGAGTTGCGTCGACGTGGTCCGGGCCGTTCTGAGCATCGTCCTCAACGACGAGAATCAGAGAATCCCTCCAAACAGAGCTGTGCGAAATGATTTCAACAATGCGACCGAGAGCGGCGTCGTTCTGAGCGACAAACTCAAACGCATTGAGAATCTTTGTGTTGGCGCCATCGGTATGATCGTTTGGCAGCCAGATGTAATTGAGCTGCGCAACATTACCCAGTCGAATCTGAGTTTCAAAGTCTTCCTTCCATTCGCGCACACGATCCAGGTCCGAATACTTCAAGTCCCACGAGCGAAAATTAAACGGATAATGGTAGAGATAATCAGCGAAACGATGGCGCAGTACGTCGTCGTGGACAATCGCCTCCGCGAAACTTTGGTCGGCTGTTAGAAAGCGCGAAAGACTCTTTAGAAAATCTTGATTCCCCAGCAGTTTGTATGCGTCCTGGCGCGTGTTGGCATGGCCGTAATAAGCCCTGGCCAGCTCATTGAACTCGGTGCCGCGATCATCGCCAGCTGCGGCCAGGATGCTCTTGTCGTAGAACTTGCGTGCCAGATCGCTATTAGCACCAGACCTTTCAACAAGAATCCGATAGGCACGAGTGAAGAGAAAATAATTTTCGCCGTAAATACGATAGTCGACCTTCTTGTCGTCCAGAAGATCCCAGAGGTAAACAGGAGACATCGTGGCCGGCACCGTGCCGAACGGATATCCCTTCCAGCGTGCCGAATAGCTCAGGTTGCCTAGCCATTCGACGAACGGGCTCGCATAACCACTTGTGGTGAAAGCGTGTCCCAATACACTGATTTCGCCGTTGACGAAGAAGTTGTCGAGCGTCACAAACTCACGGGCCAATTGATGCTGAACCGGAGTCACGGATTCACCGAATAACGTGAGCTTCGTATCACCGTTGCCCTTGCCTAGATCGCCGAGCACCTGATCGTAGGTGCGATTTTCCTTGATAATGTAAAAGATGTGTTTGATTGGTAACTTCAGGGCTTGCCGGGCATCGAAAATTGGCGACCCTGAATTACCCTGGTCAGTCCATGATTTAGCATTCCGTTCAAGCTCACTCTTTGGAATGATCGACACGCTACCTTTGAGCAAATTCAGCACATACTCCTCGACCCTGCTCGCCGACGCTATTCTCGGCCCGTTGGGATTTGGGTGGCGAGGACGTATTCCCTTCGCGCTGACTACCAGAAGCTTGTCTTTATCGAGCAAGACTTTCGTCGGATACCACCCAGTTGGAATTAGACCCAACTGCTTTCTATTCCAACGATCGAGAACGGCCACCGAATTGGTGTCTGCCAACGTGACGTATAGCCTTGTCGAATCGACGGCGCATGAAGACGGAGCTGTGCCGAATTCACTTCCCTTCTCCGCTAAAGAGATCGTCGAGAGCAAGCGATTGGTCCGTGTATCAATGACTGAGAGACTATCCGAATCGGTATTTACGACATACAACCACTGATCGTCGTTGCACATCTCCTGAGGCGTGAGACCAACGGAAATTGTCTTCATCAGTTTAAGCTGGCGGCTGTAGATCAATAGCTTGTTTTCGCCGAGCAGCGTGACGAAGAGTTTGCCAGCTATATAACGAACGGCGTAGGGGAAATAGCCCAGATCGATTTCTTTTTCTATTTTTCCGTCGGCCGTATTCAAGATGGCCAATTCCCCGTTGAGGTAAGCACCCTTCAGATTCTTGACGGCCATATAGCCCACTGCGAGATGTTGTGCGTCGATGGACGCCAACCCAGCAGCAAACCCGCGCACCTGGTACTCGCGAACGACATTGAAGTGATGGTCGACTCGGAAGACTTTCTGATCAAAACCGCCGCTGATATACAAGTCACCGTCAGCCCCAACGATCGCGCTCGGAAACAGTGATTTTATCTTGAGTGTTTTCTCAACTCGGCCGGATTGAGTATCAACAATAGAGACTTCCTGCGGCTCTTTGTAGTAATAGCCCGTATCCAGAACGACTAGTTTGCCTGCAAAGGGGACAGCTTCGTACGGCAGTCTTCCAACTTCTACTTGTTGACCGGCTGGAGCTATTCGCCACCCGTTTGGCAACACAACTTCCGCGCTCGGACTAGCCTGGGACTTGCGCTGCTCGTCCGCCACATAAGGCAGGATCTGATCGTATGGAGTGTGTCGCGCGAATTCCCACAACTCGCGGTTGAGCGACTCTGCTTCAGCGGGATTGTCGACCTCTCGCCCTCGGTCTTTATCAAGAGTCGCTTCTCGTTTTTCGCGTTCCACCCCATGAAGGTCCTCGCGATGGAGGACGCGTATCTTCTGGCCTCTGACGCCAGGGACCGCAGTGATTAATGAAAGGATGAGAAGCAGAAGTGCTGGTAATAGCGCGAGTTTGCGACTCATTATTTGACCAGATAAGATTCGCCGGGCGACATCTGAACCTCTATAGGTGCAGGAATTCTAACGAGATGATGTTACGCAAGGGTTAATGGGGTTCACACTTGACGATACTCCCGCACTAACGGCCCAACCCTGGCAAAAGCTATATTTCTGCCACGGGAAATAGAATACTACTCACTTTGTCAAAGGTATTGGCCACTTCCTCACCGAGAAAGCCGGGTTCAGGTTGCTAAATTTGACGGGCTGGACTTGCTTTCAATTCGTTCAGCAAGTCCAGACCAACCACTAATTCATGGCGCAGGGAAGGAATCTTTCCTGCCTAGTATTTCGAAGCTTTCGTCTTCACCATTTTCCGTTCCTGCGAAGCAGTAGCTGCCGTAGACGCGTTGCCAAGTTGATCCTCAACCATTAACGTCTGCAGTCTTGGTGTTCCTTTCGCATGGCCAGTTACAACGATTGTGTAGAATTTGCCTTTTTCGAAATTCGCGTTAGCCAAAGTCCCTATTGGTTTCTCCTGACCCTCCTGTCTCACCTCCAACGTCGTCTTCATTGGGTCGACGTTCATGTAACTTGTATCCTTTTCGAAATTGACGCCGGAAAAGAGCTTCTTGTTTGCTTGTTTATCTACAACGTCAATCTCGCCGGCATCAGGCGATGCATGTATGACGCGGACCTGCGCCTTGTCGGCTGGAGGAGCGGTTATGTTGTCGTTGACTACGTAGAGTGTGGTCTTATCATTTGTACCGGGCATCACTACAAGGGTGTAGTGCTTGCCGCCGCTCAAGCCCTCGCTATTCTCAGCAACTGGTTGCGCGGTGTCGTGTCCAGCCTGACGGACGCGAAACGAATGTCGATCACCCGGCAACTCTTTGTACGGCGTGACGTTCTTGAAACCCACTGATGCAAAGACCTTCTGATTGTCCGCAAAGATGTCAAACGACACATTTCCCGGAACAGTATTAAGGACACGAACCAATGCATTGTCACGCTGCTCTGCCTCTCTTGCCGGAGGCGCCGTAGAAGTTCCGCTGTCGGTTTTGGTTGTTACTGGCTGAGTCTGCTTTGGTTCGCTGGAACACGCTGCAGCCAATAGCAGCGTTATAATGATGAAACCCAATTTTAGTTGTCCGTTCATGGCATTTTACCTTCCTTGAATGATGGCCCTGTTTGTTCAGACATGATGTCTGCAATCCGAAGTCGAATATGCTCAAATCTTAAACTCAACTCGTGTTCCAACCCGACAATTGGGTTGTCCCTATTGATAAAGTGCAATAATTTGGACAGTCAACGAAGGCCGAGGGACGTTAGAAACAAAACGATACGCAGGCTGAGCGCTATGAGGACATGTCTTGGCCTCTGCTGTTTGTTGCCGTGACAAGTTACGAAGAAAGATAGAAAAGTTTTGTGAGTGATTTCGGGCAACCTGTTGTGAAACAATCGGTGAGAGCATAAGGGGTTTCGGCGTGCGACCGACTGCAAACACGCCAACATCGAACTCAGCGGCCGACTCAGGACTAAGAGCGAACTCAAGGAGGGAGAATGATGAGGATACTATTTTTCATATGCCTGGTCGTTGCAACCATGGCGATCTGTTTGTTGTGTTATGCCAGTGCTCAGCAAAGTGGTGTTACGGTGGAGCTGAAGAATGCTCAAGACCAGAGCATCGGCACCGCCACGTTATTCAAAGCAGGCAAGGGGGTCAGGATCAAGCTCGATCTAAAGAATCTGCCTCCGGGAAAGCACGCAATCCATATTCATGCGATGGCTAAGTGTGAAGCACCGAGTTTCGAATCCGCTGGCGCTCATTTCAATCCTGACGCAAGGCAGCACGGACTAAAGAATCCGCGAGGGCCTCACGCTGGCGATATGAATAACTTTATCGTGCGGGCTGATGGAACCGCGACTGCAACCTTAACCAATTCACGAGTAAATCTGGGAGCAGATAGTCATTCACTGTTCACCAAGGGTGGTACTTCCCTGGTAATTCACGCGAAGGCAGATGACATGAAAACGGATCCATCAGGCAACTCAGGTGATCGCATTGCTTGCGGGGTTATTGCCAGGTAAGTTTGCTTCAGCTTGTAAGTAGGACACTTTAACCAATACGGTTTGTCTTCCGGCACCAATGGTTGGAAGCAGAAAATACTTTGAAGGCATGACCTCAAATGAGTTCTATTGGGTCAGTGGTCAGGTTCCATTTCCGTGCCCCTGATGAACTTCTGAATGTATGGGTCTTCTGATTTAACGAATTCTTCATTTGTACCGCTAAAGATGACGCGACCCTGGCGGATCATCAGAATTTTCGTATTGCTGAGACAGAAGTCACCTCCTTCCTCTTCAACCGTGACTTCGCCCTTCTCGCTAACTATTGCGTACTCAGACGTAATGTATTTGACAGTGTCCATCTCATGAGTCACCAGGATAGAGGCAACATTTTCGAGATCGCGCATCCTTATGATTAATGCGGAAATAGTTGCCGCTGTCGGAGGGTCGAGCGCGGCAGTTGGTTCGTCAAACAAAACGATCCTGGGATTGCCAACGAGCGCCCGGGCTATGCCGACCCTTTTTTGCATGCCACCAGATAACTCATTCGGAAGCTTATCCATCTCATTTTCAAGATTGACAAAACGAAGTAGTAGCTCCACTTCCAGTTTAACGTCTTCTTCAGCCACATCTTCCTCGTGTAATCGATAAGCGACATTGTCATAGACCGAAAGCGAATCGAAGAGGCCACCTTCCTGGAAAACCATTCCGATCTTGTCGCGTACCGGCTTTAACTGTGTATCGTTATAATTTGTAATATCCTCGCCTTCAATTAGAACTTGCCCTTCATCTGGCTTGAGAAGTCCGAGAATAAGTTTAAGCATCGTGGACTTGCCACCACCTGAACCACTCAGGATGATCTTGATCTCGCCTCTCATTACCGTGAAGCTGATTCCGTCGAGAACTTTCTCGTCGTCAAAGAAGAAATGCACGTCGCGAAACTCAATGGCTGGGACAGAGAGATTCTGATTCTCGCGCTGGAGTGAACTTTCTTCGTGGCGTCTTGCTGACTGATCGAGTACTCCAACAGGGCTTTCCCGTTCGGAAACCGGTTGATCAGGTTGCGACGAAATCGAAGGCCTCTGAACGTTCGAGTATGTCATAGCATTGAACACTATTTCTTTCTAGTCGCCACCGCCTTCCAGGCCGCACGCGAAAGCGAGGCCGCAGGACGCCTGGCTGCCGCGCTGCGAGCCTGCCGCGATAACGCCTTATAAACGTCACTGTTCTAACCTCGTTCCTCGAGTAATTGGACAATATCGGCGTAACTCTTTAGCAAAAGTCAGAGCGATCCCCAGAGGAGCCAAAACGAATCAGTCCAACAATCCATCGTGTTTTTCAAGTATGTCCCGCAGCCACCATTCATGCTTTTCGTGTATTTGCACAAACTTTGAGAAGAGATCGACGGTGCCAGGGTCGTCGTGCTCATCTGCTGCCCGAACGCCAGCGCGTATTTCTTTAATGACTGTCAGAAGGTTCGTATCTGCCTCCTGGATCATCTCGCGCATGGTCTGGCCCCGCGTAGCTACTTTTACGCTCGCGGCGCCTAACATTTCCTGCGGACTGGCGACTGGATCCTGACCGATCATTCGCACGCGCTCGGCGAATTCATCAATGGTCTCGAGCACTGCTTTTGCGAAGTCGTCGAAGAGCAGATGGAGATCACGGAACATCGGCCCGTAGGTCTGCCAATGGTAATGTTTGTAATTCAGGTAAAGCACAAGAGCATTAGCTACCTGCCGTTGCAAGTGCGCGACTACAGGATTGTCCGCACTGTTCTCTCTTGATATCTCTTCTACAATTGTTTCTTTTTGTGGTTTTGCGCGTTTTTGCGCTACTGCGCTGCTATTGGTTATGTTCGCCATCTCTTTTTCTCCTCCGACTTCATTCGATCAGTTCTCGCACAAAGTTAAGGCCACTCCCGGAAATGCTCGGGCGTGAAAGCGCAGGCAGACGATCTCATCAACTTCGCTGCGAAAATCATCGTTATGGCTACTCGGGCGGCCCGCTCCATCGTCTCGTGGTCATTTTAAGCGGCTTGCCGGTCTCTAGCAGTGTTTTCAAACTCGACAGCACGCTGGGCCAGCCAGCCGTGATGCCCTGCAACATTTTCGAACCAGCTTCAAGTTCATCATGCGTGAGCGTCAGCCGCGCAACGTCAAGGAAGGGTTCGACAGCGAATGTGACTCGGGAAGCTTTCTCTTTACGCAGATCGTCATTCGCGCCGGCCCAGGTAAGAACAAGACGCTTCGGTACCTCGATCTCCACAACCTTCCCCTCAATGTCGGTCGTGCCGGAATCGTAGTCTTGATGTAACCAGGTGGAGCCGACCTTCCAGTCGGAAACATTTTTGTGACGGCCCCAATACTGCTTAATCATCTCGTTGTCGATGAGCGCATCCCAGACTTTCTCCGGCGTAGTGTTGATGTAGGCAACGTAAACAAATTCAGCGCTACTCATCCTTAATTGCCTTCTCACCTGCGACGGCCGAATGCATTTCCCGCAAAACGGCTCATAGTGGCCTCAGTTCCCATCTTAATATTCCGTTCAAAGAAAGTAGTCTTGGACCATTCGGTAGTACTCGCATGAAATCGGAACATGAGAGTGTATTTCCGTACCAGTAGCACACACGAAGATCGACGACTTGGTTACGCCAGCCGCTCAAAGTTCGACGGGCAGCAACCACCTCGACTATCACCCTATATTATTTGCCCTAATTAAGGCTGCTTCATAGGTGACAATAAGCAAGATGCATACCGATTATCATCTCTTGGTGCGTTGAGTATCCGCGGCTGGGTCACTGTATAAGATCTTCTGCCCGGATCTATGCTTAGTTGGCATCTCACTTGCGATATAAGGCCACATCCGAGTGTGTTCAAAAATGGTTTGACACCTACTTCGGTCGAAAACATAAGACGGAGAGGCCTTGGCACCTTCGACCCGCGGGAAGCGGCAGAAGAACATGAACGCGCGATACAATATTTCAAACGTAAAGGATGATTGCGCCGGGGAAATTAACACTAGTTTCCTTTAGTGGTTTTTTTTTGCGATGTCAGTATCAGAGTTAAAGAAGAATGTCATGATGGCCCATCTGCTGGACTCGCTTTCACAGGGCCAGGATATTGGCCATTACGGCAGGCTGGTATTCGTGATGGTAGCGCGGCATTTCCTTTCGGAAGAGCAGTTGTTCAAGCAGCTTGAGCTAGACCCCGGTTTGGACGAAGAGAAAGCGCGCGCTCTGATAGAACAAGTAGTAACCAAAGGCTATAGTCCTCCAAGCCGCGAGAAAGTGCTTGAGTTTCAGACACAACAACAGTTTCCCATCTGCCTGAATCCAAAAGATCCAGATGAGTGCAACGTATACAAAGATCTGAAATTCCCGCCGGAAGTTTACGAAAGCATCACTGAATATCACGAAGAGAAGGCCGAGGCTGAGCGCTAAGCGAACTCGGTTTCAACCCACTTCCAGTTTGCTATCTCCGGCATGTCTTCTCCGTGCGTTCTGATGTAATCGTGATGCTGCGCCAGTTTCCCTTCATAACGCAACGCGATGCCGTCCGCTTGTGCGGCGACCTTCGTGTTGAATGGCGCAACGGCGCGCACAGCCTGCATCACCAAATGGTAGCGACTGGCGAGATTCTGGACGAACAGATCGAAGGGCGTTGTGGTTGTCCCTTCTTCGATGTGGCCGTTGATTTGGAAACGCGGGAACGCCGGGCGATCAAAGAGCAGTTGTTTTACCGCGACAGGGTAGCCGTGAAAGTTAAAGACCACGGGTTTGTTCGCTGTGAACAGATCGTCGAAAGCCTCGGAAGTCAGCCCATGTGGATGGAAACTATTGGGTTGTAAGATCAGAAGATCTGTAACGTTGACAACACGCACGCGCAGATTGGGCAGTTCCTTCCGCAGCAATTGAGCAGCTGCCATGATTTCGTTCGTTGGGTTAGACCCCTGCGCCTGCAAGAACTACATCAGGGTCCTGGCCATCGAAAGTGCTCGCCCAGCGCCAGATGGTTGCCCCCTTGCGGCAATGCTCATCCGCATCAGCTACGGACAACCACTGCGGCATCTGTTGTTTCGCCACCCTAAGCGCTCGGATCGACGTCCCCGATGGTCCGGGACAAGTCCATCAATAGCCACGGAGATACGCCGCGGTCTATTGTTTTTCGCCGCGGCTGACGCGCGTTGGTCCAATGTAGAAGACATCTTTCAACCTAACACACGAGCTGGTGCGACTCATCTGCAACGATTCACGTCACTCTATGAGACATCTGGCTTCCTATTCGCTTGACAGGGTCCGCAATACCCAATGCTCAAGAGTCTGGTTGCCGAACGGCTAGTGACGAAGACTATAAAAAAGCGGGCCGGCAAGCTCGACCGCCATGTTTATGCGCTGACCACGCGCGGCAGCAAAGCGTTGCACACTTGGCTCGCCGGGCAAGTGATGCCCACATTCGAACGTAACGAGCTATTGTTGAAGCTTTTCTTTGGCGAGGAGGGTTCCATTGCCGTCAATATAAGGCACATTGAGGAATACCGGAAACTGCAGACCGAACGACACGAAAGAATCAAGGCCATTGAACGGAATATCAGATCTCAACAGCCGGAGGGTCCTGATGCACCTTACTGGTTAATGACAGCCAGGTATGGAAGCAAAATTAGTAAAGCGAGGATTGAATGGTGCGATGAGACATTAGCCAAGCTCAATAAAATGGCGAGAGCAATTAGCCGTAAGACAAATTGATCAAAAACTGCAGCTCTCTAAGATGTCACCTTCGCGTGCGCGTAATCTGCTCAGAGACCGCTTTCCAACCCTTTCCCGTTTTTACCCTTCGATTCATCTTTCCGCGTCCTCGGCATGCGTTCGATTTCCTCCGCCCGGGCACATTTCATTTTCAGTAGTTTACAGGCACACCATCAATCAACTTTAATCCACAAAGGGACCCTGTTCATTGGTTCTCTTTGAAGCCTGAATGTGCAAACTCTTTAAGAGATTGTACGCTTGCACTCAGGATTCGATTGACTTACTGGCATTTGCTCCCCTTAACCGAGTAAAGAGGATTGTTCTTCAGGACAAAGGTGTTTCACAGAGTGACTTCTGCAGGTCAGCCGGAACAGATTAATTCAGCAGAAGCGCGCAACCAACGTCAGAGTTTCGCGTCGGCGTGGGGACCTTTGCGCGAGCCACTTTTCCGAGCGCTCTGGATCGCTGCCGTAGCCTCGAACATAGGTACGTGGATGGAGGACGTCGGGGAAGCCTGGTTGATGACTTCCCTTTCCGCATCGACGCTCATGGTCGCGCTCGTCGAGACCGCTGGAAGTTTACCCATTGTGTTGCTGGCAGTTCCGTCAGGCACCTTCGCAGATCTTTTTGATCGGCGCCGGCTATTACTCGTCACTCAGGCATGGATGTTAATTGTCGCTGCGACTTTGGGGCTCTTGACGATCGCAGGGCTGACCACACCCTGGATCCTGCTGATTTTGGCTTTCGCGCTGGGTCTGGGTGCTGCGGTGAACGCACCAGCATGGGAAGCGATTACGCCTGAACTGGTCGCCAGGGCAGACCTACCAGCAGCTGTCACACTTGGCGCCGTTGCATTCAACGTGGCGCGTGCGGTCGGCCCCGCTTTTGGCGGTCTTCTGGTTGCGGCACTGGGATCTGGACCAGTCTTCCTGTTGAACGCGGCCTCCTTTCTCGGGGTGATCGTCGTACTCTACCGTTGGCGGCGGCCTGTCGAGAAAAGCAATCTACCGCCTGAACACGTGCTGGGGGCCATGCGCGCGGGCGTTCGCTACGTGCGGCACACGCCAACGCTGCAAGCAGTGTTTGTACGCGCGGCAGCTTTTATTTTCTGCGCGAGCGCCTTGTGGGCCCTTCTTCCTCTGGTTGCACGACGCGGACTAGGGCTGAGCGCCGCCGGCTATGGCGTCCTTCTCGGCTGCCTCGGATTGGGAGGTGTGACCGGAGCCTCGTTCCTGCCAAAAGTGAGGCGGAAGATTTCCACCAACTCCCTGGTTGTTGGCGCAACGTTAATCTTTGCCGCGGTCACGATTGTACTTGGCTACGTGCATATCGCGGCGGTAGTCGGTGGATCACTTTTCCTTGGCGGCATCGCGTGGATTGCACTCCTCTCGACCTTTAACGTGGCGGCGCAAACAGCAACCGCTGCCTGGGTGCGGGCGCGCGTGCTCGGAGTCTACATGCTTGCCTTCTTCGGTGGTTTCGCTTGCGGGAGCGCAATTTGGGGCTGGATTGCTGGTCGCGTTGGCATATCCGTGACGCTGTTAATTGCTGCGTTAGGATTGGTGGCAGGGCTTATAACTGGAATCCGCTTTAAACTGAGGTGTAGTGAGAATTTGGACCTGACACCGTCTGCTCATTGGCCTGAGCCGAAGGTACAAGCTCAGCCTGACGCCCAAACAGGACCAGTGCTGGTCACCGTTGAGTACCGGATCGATCCGAAGTATGCCCAGGCATTTACACAAGCCGCACGAGCATTGGGTGAGATCAAACGACGTGACGGTGCTTTCTACTGGAACCTGTTTCGCGACACGGCTGACTCGGGCCGCTTCGTCGAGACCTTCATTGTGGACTCGTGGGCCGAGCACCTGCGCCAGCATGGACGACTCACAAAAGCTGATCGAGAAGTTGAGGACAGGGTCCGGGCTTTTCACCTGGGTGCCTCGCCTCCTAAGATCTCGCACCTCATTGCCGAATCATGAAGGAGCCGCCCAGGGTGCAGACGGTTTTCAACTTATCTTGCCCGTTACGACCCCTGACGTATTGAACTGCTCTCGCATGAACTTGACCTATTCCGCTTCCGAGGTTTCTCTTCTCGCCACGACCAAAGGCTTGATATCCTCAGTCGGGATATAACGAAACTGATCCGTTCCATCGGTTTGCCGCTTCGAAGATGACACTAGCAACCTCTTCTGCGTCGATTATACGGTCACTGGCTGCACGCCATTGGAGTCGATCTTTCAGTACATTCGTACCAAGCGGGACCACCAGCCACAACCAGAATCATAGGCTGGCCGCGTTGTTAACACACTTAAGCAGGAGCGATAAGCATTGAAGATACAACTTGGCGCGCTCGCGGCACTCCTTCTAATGTTCGTGACAACCGGTCAGGCCCAGCAGCCGGCCCCGTTAATTACGAACGTCGAAGGACGGCACACGATAGACCTCAATGGATGGTGGCAAACGATCATTGATCCTTACGAAACGGGTTATTACGATTACCGCTATCTGCCCAGTACCGACGGCTACTTCAAGAATGCGAAGCCGAAAAGCCCAAGCGATTTAGTCGAATATGATTTCGACACTTCTGCCCAACTGAACGTACCGGGTGATTGGAACTCCCAAGATCAAAAATTACTCTTCTATGAGGGCACGGTCTGGTACAAAAAATCCTTCGACTACCGTAAGAAGGAGCAAACCCGCATTTTTGTCTACTTCGGCGCCGCGAACTACCTGGCTGATGTGTACTTGAATGGTCAAAAGCTGGGTCGACATGAAGGAGGCTTCACTCCGTTCAACTTTGAGATCACTCCACTCGTCAGGGAAAAGGACAATTTCTTAATCGTTAAAGTGGATAACAAGCGCCGGCGCGATGCCGTTCCGACGCTCATTACCGATTGGTGGAATTACGGTGGTTTGACGCGCGACGTCAGTCTCGTCGAAGTGCCGAGCACTTTCATTCAGGACTATTTTCTGCAATTGAAGAAAGGCTCGATGGATGAGATCGCCGGCTGGGTCAAGCTAAGCGGCGCAAGCGCCAGTAAAGGGATCAGCATCGAGATACCGGAAGTCAACGTCAAGCGGGTCGTCACGACCGATGCTAACGGTTACGCGCCCGTCAGTTTCAAAGCGAGGTTGAAACTCTGGTCGCCGGAGAATCCCAAACTCTATCAAGTCAAACTGGCGACCGGCAGCGAGGCGGTCAACGACCGGATCGGCTTCCGCAGTATCGAGACTCGTGGGACGGAAATACTTCTAAACCAGAAGCCGATCTTTTTACGCGGCATCTGTATCCATGAAGAGTCGCCTCTGCGCGGTGGCCGTGCCTTCAGTGAAGACGATGCACGCCAGCTTCTGACCTGGGCCAAAGAACTAGGCTGCAACTTCGTGCGCCTCGCCCACTACCCACATAACGAGCACATGACCCGGCTGGCAGACGAAATGGGCATCATGGTCTGGTCTGAGATTCCTGTCTACTGGACGATTCTCTGGGAGAACGCCGAAACGTTTGCGAATGCCAGGAACCAAATCGACGAGAGCATCACAAGAGATAAGAACAAGGCTTCGATCATCCTCTGGTCGGTCGCTAACGAAACACCGCTCGGTGAAGCGCGCCTCAAGTTCGTCAAAGGCTTGATTGACCACGCGCGCACGATGGACTCGACCCGTTTGCTGACTGCCGCCAATGAGCGTCACTACGCAGACGCCAATACTCAAATGGTGGATGATCCCCTGGGAGAATATCTCGATGTGCTCGGCTGCAACGAATACGTAGGTTGGTATGATGGATTACCTGAGAAGGCCGACCACCTGACGTGGAAGATAGCCGAAAACAAACCGCTCATCATTAGCGAGTTCGGTGGCGACGCTCTGTTCGGATACCACGGTGACAAGGCGGTGCGGTTCACAGAAGAGTATCAGAAGGATTTGTATGACCATCAGATCGCGATGTTGAGAAAGATTCCATCGCTGCGGGGCATGTCACCATGGATTCTGACTGACTTTCGTTCCCCGCGACGCCCACTACCGCGGATCCAGGATTTCTATAACCGCAAAGGCCTGATTTCAAGTCGGGGAGAAAGGAAGCAGGCTTTTTACGTCCTCCAAAACTTTTACCGGCAGTTAATGAAAGAAGGACGATAACCGAAGCTGAGCATCACAGCAATAATGACGGCGTGACGGGTTTGGATAGACCCGTCGGCATTAAACGCAATTCGGGAAAAACCCCACCGCAATTTAACGTAGATTTGCGCTACTCGCGATTCATTGATTTGACCGAGCGTTACAAGCTCGAAGTCTTCGGTGAATTCGTCAATCTTTTCAATATCAACAGCATCGTCCAATTCAACAATGTTGCAGTAACGACAAATCCGATAACCGGCGAATTAGTCGGTAGTCTGCCCGATTTCAAAGCCCGAAATCAATCGACCTCTCAAGAGAGCCGTCAATTTCAATTCGGCTTCAAGTTTATTTTCTAGCACTGCCCGAGGGGAAACGTCAGGGTCAACCTGCGTCGACGCAGTTGGCGTTGAGGTTGAACTTTTAAATCTGGGGTTGCTTGAGTGCGTGCGCAAGCTCTGGCAAGGGGTCTTGGTCTTCCCGCCCTTGCGCACCAGTAGCAGCGAACGCGTGCGTTTCCTGGTCCATCTTTTGGATGCTTGCGGAAGTTAAGGCTCTTCACCTGCAGGCTTGGCGGCCCGCGTGCTCAGGTATTCTGCCAGCGTTTTGTCAGCGGTCTGAATGTGGACGACCAGCCAACTACGCAGAGCCTCAATCAAACTATGCTTCTCCATCGCCGTTCCCGTTGCGAGGCTATGCTTCAGGTTTTGCACCTCAACCAGCAACCGTTCGTGCTCTAGAAGATGAGACTCATAGGCTTCATAGGCATGCAGCCTCATAGCGAGCTGTTCGGAGAGAAAATGGAGATTTGTGTGATCCACCAGCTCATTGAGTAGCGCATAGACCAAGCTGTCGTCAGCCCCGTTCCGAACCGCAGCTTTGAGATCATTGAGCAGGCTAAGTTGGCCCAAATGCTCCCGGTCCATCGAAGCAATGCCGAAGCTCAGTTCCTTTGATTCTTCAATTGAACTCATAGTGCTGCGTATTCTCGCACGTCCCTTTCCCCAAGGTCTATCCTCAAGAGGCAAGGTGAATGATGAAGGTTTCGGGGCTGGAGCCCTGAGAGGACTCATTACTTGAAGGTGTATGTAATTGTTCCTGAGACTTTGGAGCCGTGGTCAGCCAGCTTTTCCGGCGAGAATTTCGCTTTCCTTGCAGCCATTACGGCAGCACCTTTCAGTAGTGGGTGACCGTTCAAAGCCCACGCCGATATGACAAGACCTTGTTTGTTCACAAGAACTGCAACTGTAACC
>DASWDX010000398.1:0-13294 GCA_036395055.1 Pyrinomonadaceae bacterium
AGATGTTCGTGGAGTAGCCGGCACCTGGAAAGACCTCACCGACAATGTGAATTCCATGGCCAGCAACCTCACCGATCAAGTGCGCGGAATTGCTCGCGTCGTTACTGCGGTCGCCAATGGTGACCTCGAACGAAAGTTGACGGTGGAGGCAAAAGGCGAAATCGCTGAACTCGCCGATACCATCAACAATATGACCGACACTCTCGCCACTTTCGCCGATCAGGTTACTTCAGTCGCCCGCGAGGTAGGCGTCGAAGGCAAACTGGGAGGACAGGCAAACGTGCCCGGCGCCGCCGGCACCTGGCGCGATCTAACCGACAACGTGAATGGCCTGGCGGCAAACCTGACGACGCAGGTACGCGCCATCGCCGAAGTTTCCACGGCAGTGACCAAGGGCGATCTGACGCGGTCAATCACAGTCGAAGCACAGGGCGAGGTCGCGGCGTTGAAAGACAACATTAATGAGATGATCCTCAATCTCAAAGACACCACGCAGAAAAACATGGAGCAGGACTGGCTGAAAACCAACCTCGCGCGTTTCACCCGCATGCTTCAGGGTCAACGCGACATGACGACAGTCGCGCAGATGGTGCTCTCCGAACTGGCGCCGCTCGTCAATGCTCAGCAGGGTGTGTTCTATGTAAACACCAGCTCCAACGGGCAACCCCTAATGAAGTTGCTCGGTGGTTACGCCTACAAGAAGCGCAAGAATGTCGCCAACGAGTTTCACGCGGGCGAAGGACTGGTGGGCCAGTGCACTCTGGAGCGCGAGCGGATTCTGGTAACCAATGTTCCCAACAACTACGTATACGTCTCCTCAGGTCTCGGCGAGGCGCCACCCAATAACATCGTCGTGCTTCCGGTTTTGTTTGAAGGCGACGTCAAGGCGGTAATCGAGCTTTCCACTTTCGAAACTTTCAGCGACACCCATCTTACCTTCCTTGATCAGTTGACCGAGAGTATCGGTATCGTGCTCAACAACATCGCTGCGAATACTCGCACGGAAGATTTGCTGCAACAATCGCAGTCGCTCGCGGGGGAGCTACAAAGCCAGCAGGATGAACTTAAGAAAACCAACGAACAACTCGAACAGCAGGCCGAGTCGTTGCGTGAGTCTGAAGAGTTGTTGAAGAGTCAACAGGAAGAATTACAGCAAACGAACGAAGAGCTGCAGGAGAAGGCGGCGCTGCTGGCGCGGCAGAAGGCGGAAGTGGAAGCCAAGAACCGCGAGGTGGAAGAAGCTCGCTGGGAGATGGAAGAAAAGGCCGAGCAACTTGCACTTACTTCGAAATATAAGTCGGAGTTTCTGGCCAACATGTCCCATGAGCTGCGCACGCCGCTCAACAGCATGCTGATACTTTCGCGGCAGCTTGCTGAAAACAATGATGAGAACCTCACCGAGAAACAGGTACAGTTTGCGGAAACGATTCACTCTTCCGGATCAGACCTACTTTCGTTGATCAACGACATCCTCGACTTGTCGAAGATCGAATCCGGAATGATGGGCATCGAGGTTTCGGAAGTTTCAATGGCCCAAATGGCTGAGCAACTGGAACGAAGCTTCCATCAACTTGCTCAGGATAAGAACCTGGAGTTTTTGATTGAACGCACGGACAATCTGGCTCCGACTGTTAACACTGACGATAAGCGTTTGCAGCAGATCCTCATGAATCTGCTCTCGAATGCGTTTAAGTTTACTGAAGAAGGCAAAGTCGTTCTCAGGATCGCGCCGGCCCCTGTGGACGAAACCTATTATCTCGACTCGCTAAACCGCGCCAGCGACGTGGTGGCCTTCTCGGTAATAGATACAGGCATCGGAATTCCCACTGAGAAACAGCGAATTATTTTCGAAGCTTTCCAGCAATCCGACGGAACCACCAGCCGCAAATACGGCGGCACCGGCCTGGGACTATCTATCAGCCGGGAGATCGCCCGGCTGCTTGGCGGTGAGATTCGCGTAATCTCGACACCCGGCGAGGGCAGCACGTTCACGCTCTTCCTGCCACGCAACTATGTGCCGGCAGGCGCCACTTCCACTTCCGCAAGCCAATCCAGATCGAAAGTTGGCATCAAGGAGATAGAGGCGGCCTGGACGCCGGTTGAGTCGTTTGATAGTGAGGCTATGGCGTTGCTTTCCAGTGAGTCGGCCGCGATTCTCGACGATCGCAACGAAATCCAGGACGGTGATCGGGTGGTATTAATCGTTGAAGATGACATCAGTTTTGCCGGCATCCTGCTGGATCTCGCGCGTGAGAAGGGTTTCAAAGGTTTAGTTGCGACTAGTGGCACAATGGCGCTGGCGCTCGCGCAGAAATACAAACCCGCGGCGATCACGCTGGATATCCACTTACCAGACCGAGACGGTTGGACGGTGTTGGATCGCCTGAAGCACGATCCAGAGACGAGCCACATTCCCGTACACATTATTACTGTCGAGGAGGAACGCCAGCGGGCACTGAAACAGGGCGCCTTCAATCACGTGCAGAAGCCAGTCAGCCATGAAGACCTCGGCAAGGCCTTCGACGACATTCGGGACTTTACCGAGCGGCGGATTCGAAAACTATTGGTCGTCGAGGACGACGACGTTCAGCGCATGAGTGTGGTGGAGCTTATCGGAAACGGCGATGTGAAAACCACAGCCGTGGCCACCGGTGAGGAGGCACTGAACATTCTGAAGGACGAGCGATTTGATTGCATGGTGCTGGATCTGCGGCTGCCTGACATGAGTGGCTTCGAACTGATCGAGAAGTTGCAGACTGATCTAGGCCGTTACGATCTTCCTATCATTGTCTATACCGGAAAGGAATTGACGCGAAAAGAAGAGCTGCACCTCAAGAAGGTGGCCGATGCGATCATCGTTAAGGAGGCAAGTTCCCCGGAACGCTTGCTGGCCGAGACAGCGCTCTTTCTCCATCGCGTTGAAGCGGATCTGCCTGAGCCCAAGCGACGAATGCTGGAGAAGTTTCATCGCACCGATCCGGTGCTGGCCGGCCGCAAGGTATTGGTAGTTGACGACGATGTGCGAAATATTTTTGCTTTGACCAGCGCGCTGGAGGCCCACAGCATGGAAGTTGTTCACGCTGAGAATGGTCACGAGGGCATTGAACTCTTGAAAGCCACTCCGGGCATTGAAGCGGTGTTAATGGACATCATGATGCCGGAAATGGATGGCTATGAAGCGATCACTGCGATTCGCCAGATGGAGGAATTCAAAGACCTGCCAATCATCGCCTTGACTGCCAAGGCAATGAAGGCCGATCGCGATCACTGCCTTGAGGTCGGCGCCTCAGACTACATCTCCAAGCCTCTGGATATAGATCAACTGCTTTCACTATTGAGGGTCTGGCTGTATCGCCAGGATGAAACTACGTGAGCACTGTCCGCACAGCAGTGGATAGCCTGGAGGACATCGAGATCGGCCTGTTGCTGGAAGGCCTCTATCGAGTCCACGGCTTTGATTTCAGAGAATACTCGCGCGCTTCCATCAAGCGGCGAATACTCGAGCTAATGCGCTCCGAAAAGCTCGAGACGATTTCGGCATTTCAGGATAAGATCTTGCACGATTCCGTTTGCCTCGATCGGTTCCTGCTGGGTCTCTCCGTGCATGCTACGGCGATGTTTCGTGACCCCAGCTTTTACCTCACGTTTCGAAAAAGAGTTGTGCCGCTGCTAAGAACTTATCCAACGGTGCAGATCTGGGTGGCGGGTTGTTCCACCGGCGAAGAAGTTTATTCCCTGGCGATCCTGCTCGAAGAAGAACGTCTCTACCCAAGGTGCAGAATCTACGCCACAGACATTAGCCAGGCGGTCTTGCGCAAAGCTCGAGCTGGAATCTTCCCGCTCGCCGCAATGCGAGACTACACCACTAACTACCACCAGGCCGGCGGTACCCATGAGTTTTCTGATTATTACACCGCGCAGTATGACAGTGTGATTTTCAGTGAGGCCCTCAAGAACAACGTAGTCTTTTCTGAGCATAACCTCGCTACCGATGGCTCGTTCAATGAGTTTCAAGTGATCCTTTGCCGTAACGTAATGATCTATTTCAACAAGGATCTGCAGGCGCGCGTTCACAATTTGTTGTACGACAGTCTGAGTATGTTTGGAGTCTTTGGACTTGGTAACAAGGAGTCGTTGAAGTTTACGCCGCGGGCGGGGTTCTATGAACATCTGAACGAGACTGACAAACTTTATCGAAAGGTAATGTAGCGTTCCAAAACCAGCGGGGGAAAGCCCGCCTTCCCAACCATGAGCTTATCGGAGTTGAGTTTTTGATTTTTCATTGAAGGGCATTCAAGGTGGTGTTAACCGAAGTAACCAAGTTACCTCGCAGGTTGGGAAGGCGGGCTTGCCCCCGCTGCTTCGTTTAATCAGTAACGTACAGGAGTAACATTTGGGATCGGAGTTTGAGATTGTTGTTGTTGGCACTTCCACCGGCGGCCTAAAGGCATTGCAGGTATTGCTCTCCAGTCTGCCTGTCGGATTTCCCTTGCCAATTGTCATTGTGCAACATCGCGGGAAAGACTCCGGTAGCGGCTTGTGCGAATTCCTGAGTCAGTCGAGCAACATGGCTGTCACGGAACCCGAAGACAAAGAGCCCGTGCGGCGCGGTCACGCCTATCTCGCGCCGCGCGACTATCACTTGCTGATTGAGAACGGAAGCTTTGCTTTGTCAACGGATCCCGCCGTGGGCTTTGCGCGGCCGTCAATCGACGTGCTCTTCGAATCCGCAGGGGACGAATATCAAGCGCGCGTTATCGGCGTGATTCTTACGGGCGCTAACCGCGACGGCGCACGCGGTCTGGCGGCGATAAAGTCGCGTGGTGGATTAACGCTGGTCGAAGATCCTGACTCGGCTGCGTGTCGCGAGCTGCCGCAAATCACCATTGCCGTGACAAAACCGGATTGGGTTCTGCCGTTGGCAGAGATTGGCCCGCTTCTGAACGAACTTAGTGAAGTAACATCATGCCGAGTTGCCGGGCGGGAACTTCTTCAAGTGGGCATGGAACATGGGAACTGAAGAACCGATCAACATTCTGATGGTAGACGACAGCCCGACAAACCTGTTGGCGCTGGAATCGATCCTGCATACTCCGGATAGAAATCTTGTGAGTGCGCCTTCTGGCGATGATGCATTGCGTTATCTTTTGAACAACGAGGTTGCCGTGATCCTCATGGACGTTTACATGCCGGGACTGGATGGCCTGGAAACCGCCGAGTTGATCAGACGCCGCGACCGATCACGCAACATCCCGATCATCTTTTTAACGGCGGACAGCACTGGCGGCCGGCATTTGAGCCGCGGTTATTCGCTCGGCGCTGTTGATTACATTGTGAAACCAATCGAGCCGGACATCCTTCGATCCAAGGTGGCGGTCTTTGTTGAGTTGTTTAAGAAAACTCGGGAAGTGAAACGTCAGGCAGATTTGCTTGAAGAAAAAAATCAACAACTGGAGAATGCAAATCTCGCCCGGCTCAATATGCTGATAAATCTTGGACAGGAATTGGCCGCCGAACACCACCCGGCACGAGTGTTGGAAAAGTTTTGCCACTCCGCCAGACAAATTGTCGAGGCTCAGGAATCAGGGGTCGCGGTTATTAACCAGGATTGCGAGACATTGCGTTATTTCTTTCGCAGCACCGCGACTGAAGAAACGATTTCCGATAACGGAGTACCGCCAGTCGCCGAACAGGCGTTGAAGTATCTAGTCACCCACCGGCGTCCGCTACGGCTGACGGATACCGACGAGTTGTTGCGGACTAATGGAAAGACGTCGGATTTGGTGCACTCCTTCCTGGGAGCCCCAATATTATCACGTGCCGGAGTGTGCGGTTGGATTTATCTGCTGAACAAGCTTAATGCCGATGATTTCAGTGAGGCCGATGAGCGGTTGGCCGCCACGCTGGCCACGCAGGTGGCCAGTGCTTACGAAAACGCGATGCTCTACAGCGATGCGCAGCGACACGCCGTCGATTTGCAGTTAGAAATCGCTGAACGCAAACAGGCCGAAGAAGAACGTGCCAGACTATTAATCCGAGAGCGGGCCGCGCGCGCCGAAGCCGAACAAGCGAATCAGACGAAAGATGAATTCCTGGCAACGCTTTCCCACGAACTGCGAACGCCCCTCTCGGCAATACTCGGCTGGAGCCATCTGATCAGATCGGGAAAGCTTGATGAAGGCCAGCTGATGCGCGCGTTTGAAACTATCGAACGCAACGCGCGCTCGCAATCGCAGTTAATTGACGATCTGCTCGACGTTTCACGCATCATCACCGGCAAGCTGGAAATAGAAGCTCGCCCGCTCGATCTTTGTGGGGTGATTGAAGCTGCCGGCGACGCCGTGCGCCCTTCAGTTGAAGCGAAAGGTATTCAGTTTGAAATGTTGCTTGATGCCGAGGCTTGCGTCGTACGTGGCGACGCAAACCGCTTGCAGCAGATCTTTTGGAATCTCCTTAGCAACGCTATCAAGTTTACTCCTGCGGGCGGAAGTGTCAGCGTTGCGGTCAGACCTGCCGGGCCGCGGGTTGAGGTTTCGGTGAGCGATTCCGGCATTGGCATCACTTCAGAATTTCTGCCGTACATCTTCGATCGGTTTCGCCAAGCTGACGGTTCCACGACCAGAGTCCACGGCGGACTGGGACTCGGACTTGCAATTGTCAGGCACCTGCTCGAACTGCACGACGGCGAGATCGAAGTTCAGAGCGAAGGAAAGGATAAGGGAGCCACTTTTATCGTCAGTTTACCACTGGCTCCCGCCGAGTTTGCCGCTGCCGTTGAAAGGTCAAAGCCTACTAAGCCTGAGAGTAATGGACTGCCTGCCGGTTTTTCCAAGTTACTCAAGGGCTTGCGGATTCTGGTGGTTGACGATGAAGTGGATTCGCGTGATTTGGTAAGTGCCATTCTGACGCGGTGCGGCGGCAAAGTAAGATGCTGTCAGTCGGCTGCGGAGGCCCTCAAAACTTTTCGGGAGTGGAAGCCAGACTTGTTGGTGAGTGATATCGGGATGCCGCAGGAAGACGGTTACGCTTTGATTAAGAAACTGAGAAAGCT
Organism: Pyrinomonadaceae bacterium; assembly: GCA_036395055.1. Classification (GTDB taxonomy): domain Bacteria; phylum Acidobacteriota; class Blastocatellia; order Pyrinomonadales; family Pyrinomonadaceae; genus PSRF01. Next base: position 7,052 of record DASWDX010000398.1, read on the forward strand.
GAGAATAAAGCTCGCAAAGCAGATTCCCGCCGTAGCACTCACCGCTTACGCCACCGAAGACGACCGCACTCTCACGCTCTCTGCGGGGTTCCAAACGCACGTTGCCAAACCAATCGAACCTGAAGCGCTGGTCAGGATCATCGCCGGCGCGGCAGGGCGGAAAATCTGATTTTCATTCGCTTGGTAATAAATCCTTCAATCGAGATAACAACCCGCCTTCATCGCGACGCGTGTTCGTGGTCCTCACAGTTCAGGCGTGCCTCTAGCGGCGTGCCAAACTCGGGCAATCTCGACGAGCTTTCGCTCGAGATCGACGCGGTAAACAATCCGGTAAGATCGGACAATGATTTCATGGATAGTTGGGACGCGATACTCAGGGACAACTCGACCAATCTCGGAAAGTTCTGCAGCTTGTCAGTCTCTGCGATGAGGCGATAGGCGAACGTTTCTGCGCGCTGACGGCTGTCGCGTGAAATGAAGGTTACAATGTCGCGGAGGTCATCGCGGGAGGCCGGAGACCAAATCAACTTGTAAGCCATGAGGCCAACTGTCTCTTGATCTCCTCGTGAGGAATGCCTTCACCGCGATCCAGCTGATCGAGACCCTTCTGTACTGCCGCCAGGAATTCAATGCGGTCAGCGATCTCGTCGATAGAGCAATCGTCCGGCAACTCGCGGACGGTTTTCAGCACCATTTCCTTCTCTGTCATGCGGAAAATTATGCTGCTATGGCCGCTTACAAAGCAAGCCCCTCCAGAGGGGCAGTGGCCCGCGCGTTTAGCAAGGGCGTGGTCCTTCGCCGGGAGAGCGACCAATCCACCTGGGCTACTGCCCCGTCCGTGAATCTTGATCACACGCTCGAAAGAAGTATCATGCGGACCAGGGTTGCATATTTATGCCGTATTACGAGATCGCTTCCACGGAGCCTCGCTACATCTCAACTTTTATCGTTGCCATTAGTGGGCGGTTCACGTCGAATGCAAAGGAAAAGATCGTGCACAAGATTCCCCGCGGTATTCACGGGTCCTTGCTATTCTAGGATCGTGAATCAATCTTCGAACTCGTCGATGGCTACTGGAAAGCCCAGTCGATTTAAGGCGTTGGTGTCTAATGTCGACTTAAGGCGGAAGTCAAATGAAAATTCCACTGAAGTATGGATTGCTGATTACGCTGGGGGCGATTGTCTGGGTGGTTGTCGCTCACCTGCTCGTACCTGATCCTCGTTCTCCGGTTCATAGTTTCGGGGGCGGGATTTTCTTTAACATTCTTCACATCGCAGGAATCTATCTTGCTATCAGGAGTTTGAAAAACGAGGCCGGCGGCGAATTGGTTTTTAAGGCAGGAATGAAAACAGGAATAGCAACCGCCTTCGTCTATGCGCTTTCTTTCTGCCTGTTTTTTGTGATCGCGCTCTTTGCGGTTGGCACAAAGTTAATGGCGAGCGAACCGGATGCAGAAAATCTGCCGCTCTGGAGAATGGCGCTTGGCGCCTTCGTCGGGTTGTTCCTGGGTTCCCTGCTCTTCGGCCTTATCTACTCGGCACTGATCTCTTTCTTCCTCGCAAAACGGAGAGGCGTTACTAACTAACCGCTGGGTTGTAAGTTTGAGTGTCAGACTGGATTGTTACAGCCGCAATTCCCACCAGATCGGAATGTTCATCACTTGTGAAACTAATATGCAATCAGCCGTTCCTTCAGACTACTGAACATTCTCTACCCGCTTGAGTTTATCCTCTTTGGCCCAATCCTTCGCGGAAACGAAAGACTCCTTATCATAGACCAGGACGATGGTTCCCACGGGTAGCATCTGGCTCACGTCACGAGAAGCGAACATTGGAATCCGAATACATCCGTGACTCCCTGGCTCGTTTGGGACGGCAGGATTGCCGTGAATCGCCACTCCGCCGCTGATGTAATTCGGGTAATAAAGTAATCCCAGGGGAGATCTTTTCCAGCCCGCGGCTTTGCCATAAACCCTGAACCTGCCTCTGGGTGTGTAAGCTGTGCCTTTCATACCCTTCTCGTTATAGTGTTTGCCGCTGCCTGTCGAGACCGGAAGAATTCTAACGTCTCCTTCATCGTTGACCAGCAGAAGCACTTGGCGATCCAGGTCCACTTCGACGTGCTTGTAACCGAGATCCCTCGTCCGCGGCGGAGCCGCGTTGCGGATTGCCTCGAGCTCGTCGTGCGTAAGCCGGCCGGTAATCTTGCGGCCTTCCATTTTCTGGAACGCGATCAACGCTGCCCGCGTGGCTCGGTCAATTTGTCCGTCAATCCGGCCTGTCCAGTACCCCATATCCGATAGTCGCCGTTCCGCCTCCCTCGTCTCTGTCCGGCTAGGGACAGGTTCGTGACGCTTTCTGCTCGCTGATGTGCTCGCAATTAAGGCGGTCGAAGTCACAACAAACAAGCAGAAGTTGACAATCAACCTTGGCATGAATTTTCTGATAACGTTCATGAGATTTCTTGCTAACCCCTTGAAATAACGACTTGAAAGATTATCTGTCATCGAAATGCGATCCTTCTCTGGTTGAAACGTGCCACGGCTAGGTGCAATACAGCCGTTAGGAACAAGATTCCCCAAGAGTGACAGACTGCCTATTTAACTCATTACAAGCGAGTCCTCGTTCTCGCAGCGCAACGCGTGATGGGGATGATCATCAGGCCGGTCGGGGGGCCGGAAGTCGGGAGATACCTTGGACGTGAAGGTTACCGGCGGCCAGTCCGTAGTTCAATCTCAAAAAAACTCTATTTGGAAAGCACCATACCGCGAGGACCACCGGCAGTCAATAGTGGAGCGTGGTTTCTAAACAATCGTCTGTTAGCTCGCGTTATGTAGTTCCTGCCGGGCAGTCATTCGGGATCGCGTGACTGACCCCATCGTTCTCGGTGACCTGGTGCAATACCGCGGCTACGGCGCTCACGGCACCAGCACGACCTTGCCAATGTTCTTCCGTCCCTCCAGGTAGCTATGTGCATCGCCCGCTTGCGCAAACGAAAATGCCTTATCGACAAACGGCCTAATCCAGCCCTCACCAACTCCATCAAGAATCGCTTTCATCCACGTCGTAACCTTCTCCGGCTCGTGCCACATGTGACCCAGGTTTAATCCGAAGACGCCATGGTTTTTGTTGAGTAATCCGAGCGGGTGAAATCTAGGCATCTGGAACGCGGCTTTGATCAACTTCAGTTTACCTTTCAAGCCGTTTGCGGATGCAGAAGAGACTCCGAACATGCCCAGCCGGCCAGTGTGCCTCAACGCCGCGTAGCTCTTCTTCCAGTGACTGCCGCCGATCGGATCGATCACCAACTCAACCCCACGGCCGTCAGTGAGTTGCTGCAGGACGGGAAACCAATCCTGATTGCGATAATCGATGGGATGGTCCAGGCCGCGTTCGCGCAGGAATTCGTGCTTGCCCGGACTTGCTGTGCCGTAAGTGGTCGCGCCAATCCTCTTTGCAATATCGAGTGCGGCCAGACCGACACCGCCGCCGGCGTTGTGAATCAAAACCGATTCGCCCGGCTGCAGCGAACCCATCACGTAGAGCAGCACATAGGCCGTCAAGTAGTTGACCGGAATTGCCGCCGCTTGTTCGAAGCTGAGCGATTCGGGCTTTTCAAAGATTTGATCGGCGCGCACCGCAATCTTTTCCGCTTGCCCGCCGAAGCGTGTCAGCGCTACGACTGCTTTGCCTATGAGCTGGGGATCGGCGGCTTCACCAACTGCTTCAACCATCCCGGCTACTTCATAGCCCATGACGCAAGGCTTCCTGGGGGCGTCCGGATACAGACCTTGCCGCGCAAGTATGTCGGCAAAATTAAGCCCGGCAGCTTTCACCTGAATCACAACCTCGCCCTTGCCCGGGCGGGGGTCCGCGGCCTCTTGAACTTTCAGGACTTCAACACGGCCGTTTGCTGTGGTCACGATTTCTCGCATTCGTTCCTCCAGTCTCCAATCCTGCTTCAATACAGGTTACTTCCAAAATGACCACTTTGTCTTTACCCGCTCAAGTCAGTCGTTGGGGTTTGCTTCGCGCCGGCAGTATGATAAGAGCAGCGTGGTCATGAGGATTCTAGCTCAGAGCCGTTATTGATAAACTTGCCTTCAAACATCGCGTTGAAGCCTTTGAGGTTGAAGAACTATTTGCCGGCAAGCCAAAGTTCAGGTTTGTAGAAAAAGGAGAACGAGAAGGTGAGAATGTTTACCTGGCTCTCGGCCAAACCGATGCCGGCAGATACTTGACGGTGCTCTTCATTCATAAGAAAACAAAGGATGCCTTCGGATCATGACTTAACGAGTCCTTATCCATCTCTAACACGTAATTGATTACCTATTCCCAAGAATTAATTCCATCCATTATTTCATCCATCGATTCCATTCTTTCCATAATACCTGCTGATTCATCGCTATCAATTCCGAGGCTTAAATTTGTAGCTTCGAGGTTTAGTTTGGCTCCGAGCCTTGTAAAAATAACAGCCCTCCACAATTCCCTCTCCGAATAATGGGGGCAGTTGCGTCGGAGCTGATCACGAGTCAACTCCTGCTTGGAAGTGCACCCGCGAAGCAGCAAGTGCCTCGCGGGTGGTAAAGCGCTCTATTCGGCTTTAAGGCAGAAGTCCAAGGGTTAGCGCGGGCCGCTTGCGGTCGGGCTTCCGCTTAACACAACGCTACTAACTCGCGCTCTTCGCTGCCGTGTCCGTGGTTGCGATCTTATTCGGCTGCGGCGTAATCCGCAGGTAAGGCTTCGGCGCTTTCCAGCCCGCGGGAAACTTCGCCTTTGCATCTTCATCCGACATTGAAGGAACGATAATCACGTCATCGCCGTCTTTCCAGTTCACCGGCGTGGCTACGCTGTATTTCGCCGTCAACTGAAGTGAATCTATCACCCTCAGAATCTCGTCGAAGTTACGGCCAGTGCTCGCCGGATAAGTGATCATTAGTTTGATTTTTTTGTCGGGCCCAATAATGTAAACCGAACGCACTGTAAACACATCGCTAATCTCCGGATGAATCATGTCGTACTTTTCCGCGATTTTATGATCCGGATCTGCAATCACGGGAAAGTTGAGAGCTGTCCCCTGGGTCTCTCGAATGTCTTCGGCCCACTTTTTATGTGAATCCGTCGGGTCAACACTGAGGCCGATTACCTTGACGTTGCGCTTGTCGAATTCTGGTTTGAGACGCGCACACTCACCAAGCTCGGTGGTGCAGACCGGCGTGAAATCTTTAGGGTGGGAGAACAACACGGCCCAGCTATCGGCGATCCATTCGTGAAAGCTAATCGGGCCTTCGGTTGTCTCTGCTGTGAAATCGGGTGCGATGTCACCTAAACGTAAAGCCATTTCGATCTCCTTCCATTGATAAAGGGTAATCTCCCTTTCGCTAACTACAAGGGAGGGGTTTCCTGGTTGGCTGCTTATGAATTACGCAACGCTTTTACATCCAAAGTCCGCGCCAAGTCAAATTGTAGGGGACCGCGAGGCGGTGTAATTCAATGTTAAAATCGGCGAGCCGAAGCGACCAGGTTTGCCCAGTTGAATCCGGAGGGGGGGCCGGCCGCCACCGCGCCCGGTTCTGATTTCATAGATACCAGTTGAATAGACACCCGCGCTAAACTAAATCAGTTACTCCCGACCTCGCTCCTCGGCCCTGGCTTTGCACCCGATGCGGATTTTAACCTCGGCTGCCGCTGGTGTTATTATCAAGTCACCCCTTTTGTCCCCTTTTTTGGATCTAGGCTTTCCTTTCTTTGTAGCCGTCTGGAACTATGTCTGGCAAGAATTCCACCCAGGTGCTGAACTCGGTGTCTAGTGTGCAGCGGGAGCTGCCCCTCGATCTGTACCGGGCGATTTTCACTCATTCAAGCGAGCCCATCGCGATACTCGACCAGCACGGCACTTACCTGGAACAAAATGCCGCCCACGCTGAGCTGTTCGGTTACTCAAATGACGAACTCAAGAATCGGACTCCCGCGATTCACCTTGGCGAAGAGGTTTTTGCAGAGGTAGCGCGCGAGCTGGCTGAAACGGGCGAGTACCGTGGCGAGGTGGTTGGTATTACGAAGACGGGGCAGATCAAATATATCGAGTTGTCAGCGTTCGCGATGCGCAGCGAGTCCGGGGAACCTGTATACGTCGACATCAAGCGAGACATCACCGAACGGAAGGAAGTGGAACGAGCGCTGTTGCGCAACGAAGCTCAGTTGACCGACTTCTTCGAGAACTCGGCAATTGGCTTGCACTGG
>DASWDX010000399.1:0-8143 GCA_036395055.1 Pyrinomonadaceae bacterium
GAGCGCCGAAGGTGCGGCACCAGCTCGTGATTGACGAAAAACTTGAGAGTGTCGGCCCTTCGGGCCTCAGGCGACGGGGAGGTCAACCGTTCCACGCCCTAACGGACGTGGCTATTAAATCCCGGCCCTTCGGGCCTGAGACTTCAGAGAGCCATAGGGATAGAGCTAGCTGTCGGGAGTTGATCGGAAGTTATTTAAGTCACATGAAGTAGCGCATTGCGCATAGCCTTGGCGGATTGCCAACGTTGCGTTGGATCTTTGACGAGGGCGCGATCAACGATCTCGCAGACAGCTTCGGGAAGATGAGGCGCGCGCTCGCGCAGAGGAATTGTAGGTTGCTCAAAGATCGCTTTGATAGTTTCAGCCATGCTCGTCTTCCGGGCGATGTTCAAGGCAAGCTGTCCTGAGAGCAAACTGTATGCGGTCATGCCGAGGGCATAAATATCTGACTGCGGTTTTACATCACGAAAGTTTTTGAGTTGTTCCGGTGGCATGTAAGCGAGTGTCCCGGCCATTTCTCCGGCCACCGTAACTCCGCTCATGCCCGATTGCGTGAAGCTCTTCGCAAGCCCAAAGTCTGTCAACTTCGCCGACAGATTTGGCAACTCTCCGCTGACCAGAATATTTTGGTCCTTAATGTCGCGATGAATGTAGCCTTGCGCATGCGCGTAGGACAACGCATCGAGGGCCTGAGAAATAATTGCCAGAGTTTCAGGCTGCGGCAGGCACCCGCCGCGAGCGTCGGCGAGTTTCGCGGCGTCGGCACCATCGATGAACTCCGTTACCAGGTAAACGACGCCATTGTGTACACCGCGATCAATAAACTGCACTATGCTGGGATGCTTCAAGGCCGCCGCCACGTCCAGCTCTCGCATGAAACGGCGCATATGTTTATCGCTGACGGCGAATTCGGGAAGCAGAGTTTTAATAGCGACGGCGCTTCCGGTTTTCTGGTTGCGGCCAAGCATCACACAACCCATCCCACCGCGGCCCAAAATCTTCACCATGTCGTAGCCGGGAATCGGTTGCGGCGACTTCTTTAACTCAATGCGACAATCCTCGCACAGAAATGTTAAGCGCTCATCTGAAGAAGTCGCCTGAGCCTCTTCGCGTCGGCCGCAATTCAAACAGGCTACGGTGACAACGGTTGGCTTGACTGAGGGTTCCGCCAGCGAGGCGTCGCTCCCTGCGTTTGCCTGGCCCGTGCTTACTTCAACGAGCAATACGGTTTCGCCGCCCTGGATTTGCGCACCGTTTTGCAGAAATGCTTCCGCGACTCGCTCGCCGTTTACAAACGTGCCGTTGGTTGAGCCCAGATCGCGAAGAAAACAATGAGGCGGAGTGATTTCCAGCAGACAATGATTGCGAGAGAAAAATTTGTCGTCAGTTAGACACAGGTGGGCGTCGTTACTTCTGCCAATTAAGAAAGTATCGGACTGAGTGAAGGTAAAGACTCGACCCTGGTAAGGTCCGGCCATTACTCTTAAGTTGACTTGCATCACTCAACGTCCAAAGTCCAAAGTCCAAAGTCCAAAGTCAAAACCCCGATTTCAGCACAGCACAAACAGCTGATCCTAAAGAATCGGACGTTGGACTTTGGACATTGGACATTGGACAGGTTTCTACCGTTTGATCTCGAGGTCGTCGAAGGCAACTTCGGCAGTGTCGCTAGTGTAGAGTCCGGCAATTCCGCCTTTAAAGTTTTCGGTGTCGGTAATGCGATCAACATACTGGCCGTTAATATAGAACGTAAGTTCCGAGCCCTTAGCGCGCACCTCGAGTTGATTAGGGTTGGTTCCAGACCGGATGACTTTTGAGTTAGTCCAGGGCACGATCTCCGTCTGCGCACCCGCCTTATGCTTGATGATTTCATACTTCGGCTCATTGCCTATGTAGATGAGCAAAGCATAATCCTCGAGCTCGCCGCTTTTTGATTTCTCACCGTGCACAATAAGGCCGAACCCGGATGCCGCCGGCGTGCCGTCAACACTGCGTGCCGTCACGCGGACCGCGGCGTTACCTGTTTTGTAGTCAGTCGAGGGTGCATACATAACGAGATACGTCTTCGATTTGGCGCGCATGTGGTATTCGTCGTCTGCATACCAGATGTCGCCAAAGGCGTAATTGCCGGTGCCCCATTTTTGTTCTGAAAAATTATCAGCAAGTGGGCTGGGAAGATTTGCGTTTGCATTTGTACTGGACACATTCGCATTTGTGTTCGCGTTAGCGTTGCGATTAGCCGCTCGAGAATTGACGCTTCCGCGATTTGCGTTCGAACTTGAACCCATGCTGGCCAGCGCAATGATCATGATGATGCCGCCGACGGCGATTACTCCCAGCACCAAAAGTCCGCCGAGAATCCACCATACGGCGTTTGATTTTTTACCCTGTGCGCCCGGCCCAGGCAGCGCGGACCGCTGTTGCTGGCCAAACTGCGATCCGTAATGTGCGGCAGGATCGGCAACCTGATATACGGGAGGAGGCGCCGGTCGATAAGCCTCGGCCGCAGGTGCTTTCGTATCGCGGAGATCGGTATAACGAATCGTCGCATTCGGATCTATGCCCACTGCGGCGTTGTTGACCAACGGCGTGCCATCTTCCAGGCAGAAGTTTAGTGACGCATCCGTGTAAGTGCGACTACAAGTGGGGCAGCTTTTCATATTTCATTTGGCCCTTAAACTAATCGAAATGTCTGAGCGCCATTAGGTGCTACATATTTATAGCACGTGATCGAATAATTTCTAGCAAGCTCCAGAGGAGTGGTACTGGTGCAGTTTCAACTGGCATTCTCATTAGCACCATGGCTTCAGCCCGGTGGAAGCAGTGTTCCCACGAAATCGGAAACCATTTGAACGGTTTCCCAGTCTTCTGCCTGGCGGCTGGTCACCGGGCTAAAGGCGCGGTGCTAATGAGAGCGAAGTTCATTGAAACTACATTACTACTCATATGAGCGGCTCGAACTGCGTCCGCAGGAGGCTGCTGATTGGAAAGCATCGCTACTTATGACATTTGTCACCTGGCGGAGCCGGTCAACTGCTGAACCCGTTTTCACGACGTTGGGCTCAAGCGGTAATGGGCTTACCACAACGGCCGCAGAATTTTGTGGCGCCCGAATAACTGCTGCCGCAAATTTTGCAAACTACTTCAACGGGCCGCGGTTGGCTCCAGTCCAACGACTGCGAGCCAATGGGAATGCCACACTTACCGCAGAATCTGATGGCGTAAGGGTATTCCTGTTTACAACGAGGGCAAGCAATAGTCACTGAGGAAGGAGCCGGATCGCCACTACTAATAGCGCCAGCGATCTCCGCATCATCTTTGACGAACATGAAAGTTGTGCCGCCGCAGCGCCCACAAAACTTTATCCCTTCGGCGAAGCGTGATCCGCAGTTTGTACACGCGACCACCCGTGGAGCAGTTGTTGCGCCTCCCGCTCGGCTGTCAAGACTTCCTCCTCGCGAAGGTGTCAACTGCTCGCTTGATGGCGCGCTCTTAAACTGCGACTGGATGATCTGTTCTATACCATCTGGCCTGATTTCTATTACGCGCTCGTCGTCAACTTCACCAGCGCGGGCTACGCGCAGCACATGTTGACCAGGAGGAATTGAGTTGAGAATCACGCGTCCCGAACGTCCTATGCTGCCGTGTCTCTCGTCGTCAATATAAACTTCCGAACCCTGCGGGGCCATCACTACCAGGCGCGAATCGTTTTGGCTTTTAGTTTCAAGTTGCTTTCCTGCTGCTGCCGCCAACAGGTCAAACCAATCGCTCGCATCTCGCGGTCGCTCAGAAGCTTCTCGAGCGAGAGCCCGCAGAATCACCTTGTCGACTTCGACGGAAATGTCTGATCGCAAACTCAGCAACGACGGAGGCGGCTGCATTAGTTTCTGTGCGACCAGTTGAGTGAGGTCGCCGATAAATGGCGGACGGCCACCCAGCATGTGATAGGCAATCGCGCCCAGCGCATAGATGTCTGCGCGAGCATCCAACTGCACGCCTGTTTGCATTTGTTCCGGAGCCATATACTCAGGTGTCCCAATAATGCCGCGTGATTCAGGACCACTGGCAGAAGTTGTTTCCGTTCGATCCGGATGAACTATTTTCGCCAGGCCAAAGTCACCAACTTTTACAAATCCGTCGGCATTGCTACTCCCGGCTCGCCGCAGCTTTTGCGTGATAAAGATATTTGCGGGCTTGAGATCGCGGTGGAGTATGCCCTCGTCATGCGCCGCTTCAACGCCGGCCACCACCTGAGCGAGGATCGTCACCGTGCGTTGAATATCCAGGGTGCCCTCGCGCCTTAGTAACTGATAAAGGCTTTCACCGTCGACGTATTCCATCACCAGAAAAAATACGCCCTCCGGACTCTTGCCGAAATCCGTGACGTCAACAACGTTTGGATGGCGGATGGATGCGGCCGCGCGAGCTTCGCGCTCGAAGCGCGCGATCGCTTCGCCTTCCTGAAGCATTTCGTCGCTGAGTATGTCGGGCCGAACGGTCTTAATGGCTACTCGGCGCGTAACGAGATTCTGATCGCGCGCGAGGTAGACCTGCCCCATTGCGCCGCGGCCAAGGCGTTTCTCGAGAAGGTAACGTGCCGAGAGCAGCCGGGGTCCTGGTAGAGTGTGCTTGGTATTGGCGCCATCTTGCGGACAGGTGACTTCGTCGTCTTCAAAACAACTTTCACAACGTGGACACTCGCGCATGGGAAGGGCTTTCGAGGGTAGAGACAATCAATAAAGAAACAACAGCGTCATGAGCAGAGAATAAGGTGTGGCCGGGTAGGCGTCAATGAACCATTTTGAAGGGCCCGTGCCTTTCACCGCTGTGGTCGGCGCTTGACGGCGCGCCGCCGCACCCTGAATTCAAAAGAACGAAGTCGCGACAGCTCGCGGCCGACCCAGGCGTTGTCAGGTCAGCGTGCTTCAAATAAAGCTAAGCCGCTCCCAACTCGGAAGTACATCCTGAGCACCGCGTCGCTTCCACAGGAATTGACGACAAACAAAAGGGACACTCTTTTGTCAACTCGACCTTTTCCATGCGCTTGCTGCGGTTGACGGCTTTCACGATCAAAAAGATTACGAAGGCTATTATCAGGAAACTGACCAGATCATTAATGAACGCACCATACGCAATCACCGGAAGTCCTCTTAATTGCGCATCAGCTAATGAGACCGGACGCTCACCAGAGAGATCGATAAAGAGATTTGCGAAATCTACCTTTCCCAGCAGCATGCCGATGGGCGGCATGATGATGCCTTCCACCAGTGAAGTGACAATCTTGCCAAAGGCTGCGCCGATAATTACGGCAACTGCTAAATCAAGCACATTGCCACGGGCGATGAAGTCGCGAAATTCCTTTAACATTGTGGCTGTCCTTTCGCAGGTTCTGGTTTAGCGTCTGACCTCTGGCTTGTTCTTCGTCGGCAACTCAAAAGGTTGTTTTTCATTGGCAGTTCTTCGCTGCCGAGTAGCCGGCCTTTTCCGCTTCTTCCTTTGTCTTAAACACGACGCGGTTTTCTTGCTTAATCTCATTCAAGGCCTGACAACCTCCGAGGTAGTACACCCTCGCTTGCTTGTCGGCAATTATCTTGCTCAGCTCACCCTCTTCAATCACTGCGTCTTGTTCTTCTTTGGCCTCTCTTCGGGCTGCCACCGTTTGCTCTGCAGTTTGGTCGATAATATGAAAGCTTGGTCCCTCAGACACAATCGAAACTGTTATTTGAAAATCTGCACAAGTAAGTTGTTGGCCGCGTATCTTCCAGGGCTTCCACACCTCCGGCAGTTGAAGCGATTGCGAGATTCCCTTAACGAAGTCTGGAACGGTTTGCCATCTGAACGACGCATCAAAACCTAACCAAAGGGAAGTTAAACGACCATCTAAGAAGTCGAGCGAAACGGTTCTAATTCCCGACAAGCTCGTCGGGTCGACTTGCGGATCAAAGTCCGGGCTAAGACTTGTTTTCGACAATCCGAATTCATTCACTCTTCCGAAAACAACTTGCGGAACGCGCAGCTTTGCCTGCGCCGTCGACATCCCCATCCGAAAGCCAAACAACTCGGGAGCGTCGGGCAGTTCAGAAAGCTTCAACGTCCATTTATTCTCTTGCCCTAAGACAGTGATGGCACACAGGAGGATTAGTAATGGAAGAAGAGGCTTAAGTCTCATGTGAATGACGCGATCACGGAGTCGTAAAGCTAAGCAGATTTTCCATTTATCATTTTTCAGTTCTCATTTTCCATTGGGGAATCAACCTGGAAGTGCGTTGCGCTGCAACCGAATCCACAAATGAAAACTGGAAAATGATAAATGGAAAATCTTGCTTATTGATTAGGCGCCGTTCGTTTGTTACTTAATCAGCGCTCTAATCAATTTCTCCAGCTCCTCCGGCTCGAATGGAGTTGAGACATATTCATTGCAGCCGGCGGCGAGCGCGTGGCCCCGATACTGATCAGCGCCATACGCGGATACTGCGACGATAGGAACCGCGGCAAAATCTTTCAGTTCCCGAATCTTACGCGTGGCCGAGAGCCCGTCGAGTTCCGGCATTTCCACATCCATGATGATTAGGTCTGGCCGATTGCTTTCTGTAGCTGCGATGGCGCGATTTCCGTTTTCGGCCTCGACCACGCGAAAACCCTTCTTTTGCAGCCAGGTTCTCAACAGCAACCGCGTGTCGTCAAAATCATCGACGATGAGAATCGTGCGGCGGCGGTCATCGTTTGGTTTGTTGGGATTAGCGGACACGACGTTTGTTTCTGTTTGAAGTTGGAAAGTGACAACCGGCGGCGAAGCAAAGTCGACAAGTTTCGCCGAAAGGCGAACCGCCACAGTTTGCGGAATTCCGCCGGTGTCTTGCTTTTCAAAAAATTCACGATCGTGGGGGTTTTCAAGCCTACCACTTTCGGCCTTGCGTGCCAATATAAGTACTTCGGTGGTACTCGTCACACCATAGATAGGAGCCGCACAACGGAACCAGGGATAGTTGCGCGCTGCCCGGTGGCAGGTTGTTTTGGACTTCGAATACTTAGCATCATTGAGTCTTGTCACAATATTGACAGGCGAAGCTTTAATCCGCTAGAGTCCTGCACGTTAACACTGAAGTATCGTTCGATGCCTAACACTCGTCAGGATGAAAACGCGTTTTGACAGCTGTAGTTGACCCAGAACCCCAGGAAGTTTTGAACCATATGTCTAACGATGCTCTTTGCGACGCGTGTTCCATCACCCGGTATTTCCGTTATCAAACAGAACTTAGAGGGGAAGTAAAGATATGGACTTTTCTACCTCTGACCCCTAGCATCGGCTCCCTCCGGCTTTTTGATCGACAACTGCGCCGCGGGTTAGGTTACACGCCAACCGCGCTCGTGGCAGCATCTTCTTAGTTTCCTCTTCTCTTGTAGCCTTCCCCTTCTTGCCGAAATCCTTCAAAGAGAAATTGTTCGCGATGATTTTCGTCGCCTATCTCATCGTTGTCGTGGCGCTCACGATTATTCCCACGCACCTTTCGCCGTTGAGGAGTCCTCATTCAGATCACATAAATCTCGTCCCGGTTAACTATTCACTAAGGTGTATCCTGCTGGCTTATAAACGGCATCCTGATCTAATGACGTTCTGCTTACGGAACACGCTCGGGAACGTTGCCCTCTTTCTTCCTCTGGGTATTCTGTTGCCGCTAACGTTTGATCGCTTTGACTCACTGAAGCGCGTGCTGGCGATTGCGTTTTGTGTTTCTCTTAGTATTGAGACGATTCAGTTCTTTTCCCGCTTCATTGGTAGCGCGCGGGCCGTCGATATTGATGATGTCCTGCTAAACACGCTCGGCGCCTGTCTGGGTTTTCTTCTGTTTCGGATTTTCCCGAGAGCAGAGGGAAGGCGTAAAGGGGAAGCGGGAACAGGGGAATAGGGGAACTGGGGAAAAGGGGAACGGCTAAAGGGGAAGGAAAGACCCCTTAACTCCATTTCCCCTATTCCCCTGGTTCCCCTATTCCCCGTTGTAAGACCTTTGCGATTTGGATAGCATCGCGGTCCTATGACTACCATTGCCGAAGCCATGACGGGCGATGAGATCGTCGATCTCTGTCGCCGGCACACGCTCTTCGAGTGGTCCGCGCAGTCCGCCGTGGATCCGATTCCCGTTGC